>DXDO01000094.1 GCA_019115425.1 Candidatus Agathobaculum merdigallinarum
TCGGCAAGATCGCTTACGACAGCGGCATGAAGATCGTTTACCATCACCACATGACCACCACCGTGCAGAAGACCGACGAGATCGACCGCATGCTCGCTATGACCGATCCCAAGTACGTCAGCATGATTTACGACACCGGCCACCTGACCTTCTCCGGCGAGGACCCGATCGAGATCCTCAAGAAGCACCACAACCGCATCGGCCATGTACATCTCAAGAACGTGCGCAGGCCCGCGATGGATAAGTGCTACGCGGAGAACAAGAGCTTCCTGCGCTCGATTCCGGAAGGCGTGTTCACCGTGCCCGGCGACCCTGAGGGCTGCGTGGACTTCCCGACCGTGTTGGGGCTGCTCGACGAGTATCACTACGAGGGCTGGCTGGTCGTTGAGGCCGAGCAGGACCCCGCAAAGGCAAACCCGCTCGACTACGCCCGCATGGCGCGCGAATACGTCCGCAAATATACGAAACTTTAATGCACATCACATAAGCAAAGGAGAGCATCACCACGAAAAAGCTGAAAATCGGTATCATCGGCGTGGGCCGTCTGGGCTATGAGCACGCCTGCAACATCGCCAACCGCGTACCCGGCTCCGAGCTGGTTGCGATTGCGGACGCCAACCTCGACCGCGCCAAGCAGGTCGCGGAAGAACTGGGCGTCACCGCGGTTTACAACGATCCCAAAGCGCTGTGCGAGGACCCCAATGTGGAGGCTGTCGCCATCATCACCAACACCGCTTCCCATGTGGAGATGATCAAGCTGGCGATGGATGCCGGCAAGCATGTTTTCTGCGAGAAGCCGCTGGCAGATACCGTAGAAAAATGCAAGGAAGCCGAAGCGATCATCGCCGCGCATCCCGACCTGATCTTCATGCTGGGCTTTATGCGCCGCTACGACCATTCCTATCAGGTGGCCAAGAAGAAGATGGAAAATGGCGACATCGGCGACGTAATTCTGGTCCGCTGCTACTCGCAGGACCCGATCTCGATCATCGAGGGCACGCTGGAGTACGCGCCGCGTTCGGGCGGCCAGTTCATCGACATGTCCATCCACGATTTCGACCTGATCCGCTGGCTAACCGGCTCCGAGCCGAAGAAGCTGTGGGCGATCGGCGGCTGCTACGAGTTCAAGCAGTACAAGGATTGGGACGACGGCGACAACGTTTCCGGCCTGATGCAGATGGAAAACGACGCGATGGCATTCTTCTTCGCCGGCCGCGCTGCGGCGCACGGCTCGCATGTGGAGACCGAGATCGTCGGCACCCGCGGCACCCTGCGCATCGCCTCCGTCCCGACCGACTCTCTCGTCGAGGTCATGAGCGAACACGGCGTATGCCGCGAGTGCTATCAGGATTTCATTACCCGTTGGCACGACGCTTACGTCACCGAGATGGAAGCGTTCTGCGACTGCGTCGCGACCGGCCGCAAGGCGACCCCGGGTGTGATCGACGGCACCCAGTCCACCAAGATCGCGTTCCGCTGCAAGGAATCCTTCCTCAAGAACGAGCTGCTCACGCTCGAATAATCCGAAACCAGGCTACTGCATATCACCATCTTATACATGCGAAAGCGGCCGAAAGGCGAAGCAAACCGCTTCGCCTTTCGGCCGTTTTGGTGGGCATTGGCGTTTTCTGCCGCGCAGTTCCTGCCGCATCGATGGGCTGCTGCCCCTACGGCCGCGGCGGCGCCGGATTATTTGTGCGGCCGAGCAGATAGTCAACCGATGTATTATAATAATCTGCAAGTTTAATCAACACCTTTGAGGGGATATCCCGCTCGCCTCTCTCATAAGTGCTGTATGCCTGCTGGGTACACTGAAGCATATCCGCAATTTCGCTTTGCTTTTTTCCATTGTCCTCGCGCAAATCGCGCAATCTTTGATACATGATTCATCACCGTAGTTATCATATCATACAACAAAACATTGTATTGACTGGCACAATGTTTTGTTGTATGATATTTTCGAGGTGATACTTATGGACCCATCCATTTATCGTGAATTACAGGCCGCCGCCGAGCGCGCCTATCCTTTTGCCGACGGCCCCGCATGGAAAACCCTCAGCCGCATGCAGGACGAACTGGACGCGCTTCTGCCGCCCGTCCTGCACCGCCGCTTCCGCCGCCTGTGCGACCAGTGCAACGCCGCTGCGGCCGAGCACGGCGAAAACTGCTTCCGGCTCGGGCTGCGCTGCGGCCTTCTGCTGATGGCGGATGCCCACCGCCCGGGACGGGAAGGGTAAAGGTTTTCCGTGGACTTTGCCCGTCCGCTTTGCTATAATAAGGGCATATCAAAATCCATGGAGGAATACGGTTATGACCGATGAAAAAATTGCGCGCATCAACGAATTGGCCAAAAAGTCCAAGGCCGAGGGGCTGACTCCGGCGGAACAGGCCGAGCAGAAAGCCCTGCGCGCGGAATATATCGCAGGCTTCCGCCAGAGCCTGAAATCCCAGCTGGATAATACGGTCGTCCTGAATCCGGACGGCACCTCGTACCGCCTGCGCCAGAAAAAGGGCGGCCACTGATGCGCCTGCCTGAACACGCCGCCCGCGCCGTCGCGCGGCTGGAGGCGGCGGGGTTTGAAACCTGGGCGGTCGGCGGCTGCGTGCGCGACAGCCTGCGCGGCGCGGCGCCGCACGACTGGGACCTGTGTACCGCCGCGCGGCCGGAGGAGATGCAGGCCGTGTTCGCGGGCGCGCGTGTGCTGGAAACAGGGCTGAAACACGGCACGCTGACCCTGCTCACGGACGGCGGGCCGCTCGAGATCACGACCTTCCGCGCGGACGGCGCCTATTCGGACGGGCGGCATCCGGACGGGGTGCGCTTTGTCCGCAGGATCGAGGCCGACCTTGCGCGGCGCGATTTCACAGTCGGCGCCATGGCGTGGCATCCGCAGCGCGGCCTGTGCGACCCCTTTGGCGGAGAGACGGATCTGCAAAACGGCGTTTTGCGCGCAGTCGGCGACCCTGACGCGCGTTTTCAGGAGGACGCGCTGCGCATTTTGCGCGCGGTGCGGTTTGCGTCCAAACTGGGGTTCACGGTCGAGCCGGAGACTGCGGCCGCGATGCGGCGGCAGGCCGCGCGGCTGGACTGCGTCGCCGCTGAGCGTGTGCGCGAAGAACTGACCGGCGCGCTGTGCGGACGGTTCGCCCGCCGCGCGCTGATGGAATTTGCGGATGTGATCGGAACTGTGCTGCCCGAGCTGGAGCCGATGTTCGGCTGCGCCCAGCAAAACCCGCACCATCTGTACGACGTATGGGAGCACAGCGCCCGTGCGGTTGAACAGGTGCCAAACATCCCTGCGCTGCGCTGGTCCATGCTGCTGCACGACTGCGGCAAACCCGCCTGCAAGACTGTGGACGAAAACGGCGTCGGCCATTTCTACGGCCATCCCAAGGTCAGCCGCGAAATCGCAGAGCGCATCCTGCGCCGCCTTCGCTTTTCGGGCGAGGATACGGCGCGTATCCTGCTGCTGGTCGAGCAGCACGACCGCCCGCTGGGCGATACGGATAAGCTGGTGCGCCGCCGCCTGTCCCGGATCGGGGAAGCGCGGTTCCGAGACCTGCTCGCCATCAAAAAGGGGGATGCGGTCGGTCAGGGTACGCATCCGGACAACGTCGCGCAGCTGTGTATCACAGAAACCCGCTTAAACGCCGTGCTGGCGGCGGACGCCTGCCTTTCCCTACGGCAGCTCGCGGTGGATGGCAACGATATCCAAGCACTTGGCCTGTCCGGACCGGCAGTCGGGGCGATGCTGCGCGATCTGCTTGACGCCGTTCTGGACGAACAGGTGGAAAACACACGGAAAGCACTGCTTGCCTATGCCCGCACCCGAATGGAGGAACGACATGACAAATAAAGAGATGTTTATTGAGACATTTCAAAAGAATATCCACCGTCCGGGCGCGGAAAAGCTGCTCGCATGGATGGAAACGACCGACTTTTTCACCGCGCCCGCGTCCACGCGCTTCCATGCGGCGTATGAAGGCGGGCTGCTCGACCACTCGCTCAACGTATATAATGTGCTGATCTCCAAGCACTTCAATCCGGAGACCGACGATTTGGAGAGCTTCACCATCGTATCGCTGCTGCACGACCTGTGCAAGGCGGGCTTTTACAAAACCGAGCTGCGCAACCGCAAGAACGACCGCGGCGAGTGGGAAAAGGTGCCGGTCTATGCGATCGACGACCAGTTTCCCTACGGCCACGGCGAGAAGTCCGTCTACCTGATCGAGCGTTTCATGCGGCTCAAGACCGAGGAGGCTATGGCGGTGCGCTGGCACATGGGCGGGTTTGACGACTCGGTGCGCGGCGGCAGCTTCGCGCTCGCGCATGCGTTCGAGAAGTACCCGCTCGCGGTCAAGCTGCACCTGTCCGACTTGGAAGCGACCTATCTGCATGAAAACAGGAGTGAGTGAGATATGAAAACAAAGGAGTTTACCCTGCGCACGGACAGCGAGGGCATGTACGATGTGACCCATCAGGTGCGCGAAACCATCCGCGAGAGCGGCGTGCAGAGCGGCATGGCTATTGTCTACTGCCCGCACACGACCGCAGGCATCACGATCAACGAAAACGCCGACCCCGACGTGCAGCACGACCTGCTGCTCGGCCTGCGCGCGGCCTTTCCCGACCGGCGCGAATTCCGCCACGCGGAGGGAAATTCGGCCACGCACCTCAAGTCGAGCTGTGTCGGCGCAAGCCAGCTCGTGCTGATCGAGGACGGCCGCCCGCTGCTGGGAACCTGGCAAGGCATCTATTTCTGCGAGTTCGACGGCCCGCGCACACGCCGATTTCAAGTCAAAGTGCTGGAGGATGGCACGAAAAGCTGATAATATCTTGGTGATATTTTTGTGAAATTCTGTTGCTTTGCGTGCACAGTTCTGCTAAAATGAGGACAACAAAACCAAAGGAGCGGATCGCACATGGAAGCACTGGAATGTATTAAAACACGCCGCAGCGTGCGCAAATTCACCGAGCAGCCCGTTACCAGAGAAGAACTGGCACAGGTCGTTGCAGCGGCGGCCTATGCGCCGAGCTGGAAGAACACACAGATCGCGCGTTATCTGGTTGTGACCGACGAGGCGAAGAAGCAGCGTCTGGCGGACGAGTGTATGATGGATTTTGCCTTCAACCAAAAGACCGCGTCCCACGCGCCCGCCGTCGTGGTGCTGACCATGGTCACCGGCCGTTCGGGCTATGAGCGGGACGGCTCTTTTTCCACCTCGCAGGGTACGCACTGGCAGTCGTTTGACGCGGGAATCGCCGCGCAGACCTTCTGTCTGGCCGCGCACGCGCACGGGCTGGGGACGGTTATCATGGGTATTTTTGACGAGGAAAAAATAGCGCAGGTCGTGGAGATCCCCGATGGCCAGAAGGTTGCCGCGCTGATTGCCGTCGGCCATCCTGCCGAAGATCCGGTGTGCCCCAAGCGCAAGGATGTGGAAACGCTGCTCCATTTCGAATAAAAGCGCCGCGCTTCCATTCGCGAAAGAACAGTGCCGTGCATCGTCTGAATACATCCAATCGCGATCTTTGCGCGCGCAGGCGGCACGCAAAACCACCATCCTGTATCAAAATACAGGCACATGCCCTGCATTCTGATGAACCCTGCTGTCTTGACAGGAGGGTTCTTTTTTTATGCAAATCTGCGATGTGGAAGGATTTTTCATCCACCCTTCGCTTTGCACAGGATGGATTTTTCTGTTATGATAGTAGCAAAGCTGAAAAGAGGTGCAGATCATGGCGGCGGAAAACAAAATGGGCGCCATGCCCGAGGGACGTCTGGTTGTCACAATGTCCTTCCCCATCATGCTGTCCATGCTGGTACAGGCGCTTTACAACATCGTGGACAGCGCATTTGTCGCGCGCATCAGCGAGGACGCGCTGACCGCAGTCTCACTCGCGTTTCCGGTGCAGCTGATGATGATCGCGGTCGCGACCGGCGCGGGCGTGGGCGTGAACGCCCTGCTTTCGCGGCGGCTCGGCCAGAAAAAGCAGGCGGAAGCCGACGCGGTCGCCGCCAACGGCATTTTCCTGTCAATCTGCTTCTGGCTGATCTTTGCGGTGCTCGGCCTGCTGTTCGGGCGATGGTTTATCGCGCTGTTCACCGATGTGCCCGCGGTGATCGAAATGGGGACAAGCTATATCACCGTGGTCACAGTCGCATCCTGCGGCGTGTTTTTGCTTTTCGTCGCGGAGCGGCTGATGCAGGCCACCGGCAACACGGTCTACCACATGGTCACCCAGCTGATCGGCGCAGTGCTCAACTGCATCCTTGACCCGATCATGATTTTCGGCCTGTTCGGCTTTCCCGCCCTCGGCACGACGGGCGCGGCGCTCGCCACTGTCCTCTCGCAGATCACCGCCATGTCGATCGGATTTTTCATCAATGTGCGCTTCAACCACGATGTGCATATCCGCCTGCGCGGCTTCCGGCCGGATGGAAAAATCATCCGCGAAATTGTACAGATCGGTCTGCCCGCCGCCGTGCAGCAATCGCTGCTGAGCGTGCTCACAATCGGTCTCAACCGGATTCTGATGCCGTTTTCGCAGACTGCGGTCGGCTTTTACGGCGTGTACTACAAGCTGCAGAACTTTCTGTTCATGCCGGTCTATGGGCTGAACAACGCGCTTATCCCCATGGTCGGCTACAACTTCGGCGCGAAAAACCGCCGCCGCATCGAACGCATCCTGCGCTGTGCGCTGCTGCTCGCGCTGGGCATCATGGCGGCGGGCACCGTTCTGTTTGAGCTGCTGCCTGTGCCGCTTCTGCGGCTGTTTGACGCTTCCGACGCAATGCTTGCCATCGGCGTGCCCGCCATCCGTATCATTTCGTGGTCATTTTGCATGGCGGGCGTGTCGGTCATCCTGTGCGGCTGCATGCAGGGACTGGGACGGGGAAGCGAGTCGCTCGCGGTCGCACTGCTCCGCCAGCTGATCGTTGTTCTGCCTGCGGCCGTGCTGCTGTCCCGCATCAGCCTGACCGCGGTCTGGTTCGCCTTTCCGCTTGCCGAAGCGGTCGGCCTTATATGCGCGTTTCTGCTGTTCCGCCGCATCCGGCATCGCCTTCTCGACAGCTTGTCATAAAAACTGTCACAATATTGTAACAAAATCCCTCTTGTCTTTGTGCAATTTGTGGCATATAATAGAGACAGAAACAAAGAAAGGGGTGAGTCCATTGGACAGCGAGATCCAGCAGCTTGCCGGGGATATTCTGGAGCATCCCCGCTTTCAGCAGCTGCGCAGCTTTCAGCACCATGGCGAGGGAAATTCGGTCTATGACCATTCTGTTGCCGTGGCGGAAGCGGCCTATGCCATCGCCCGCCGGATGCGTCTGTCTGGGGACGAGACCGCTTCGATCATACGCGCAGCACTGCTGCACGATTTCTTTGGCTACGATTGGCGCGACGATCGTTTTCGACGCTATCTGCGCCGGTATTCCGGCATCAAGCGCGTGATGCGGATGCACGCCTTCGTACACGGCCACATCGCGGCCGGCCGCGCGAAGCAAACGTTCGGCCTGACCGAGCGCGAGTGCGAGGCCATCGCGCGGCACATGTTCCCGCTCGCGGCCATGCCGCGCACGCGGATCGCATGGATCGTGACGCTGGCTGACAAAGCCGTTGCTTCCAGAGAGATGACCGCCGCGCTCCGCGGCTATCTGTCTCTCGCCTATCAAAAGGTAACTGCATAAACGAAACCGCCGTTTTGGATGCGTCTGTCCGAAACGGCGGTTTTTTTGTTGTTATAAGTCCTGTATGTTCATCTTCTGAAGCAGCTTTTCGCGGCGAAGCTTCTCCCTGCCGATATAGTACGTGCCCAGCAGCACAAAGGTCGGAATGTTGCCGATGAGCAGGATCAGTCCGAGCTGTGCGGCATCGCCCAGCGTCCAGTCCGGTTCCGCTTCGAGGGTCTGCTCCTGATAAACGATCTCGCCGGTCTCCTCATCGACCACCTGCACCGTGCTTGTCGCGCCGCTCCGCGAAAATGCCGCAAAGCCGAGCACCATCAGCAGCGACAGCACCAACATAACGGCAGGCATGATCAGCCCCGGCCAGCGGCTTTTGCGCCGCGACAGCCAAACCTCCAGCGCGATGATGCCGACAAAAACTGCCGCGATGATCAGCGTATTGAGCAGCGTGACAATGATTGACGCTGCGGATAAAAACGCCACAATAATCCCCCCTTACAGATCCTGTATCTTCATCTTTTCGACCTGTTCCCTGCTTTTTCTGCGGCGACGGCAAAACCAGTATATTGCCAGCAATACGAGCGTCGGTACGAAAAAGAGCAGCACCACGAGCAGCGTCAACAGCATCTGCGGCATGCTTTCCGCCACCGCAAGCGCGTTGAGCAGCAGATTGGGCAATACAAACAACACAGGCAGCAACCAGCATATAGGCAGTACCAGCCCCGGCCAGTAACTTTTGCGCTTTGCCAGAAACACTTCCAGCGCGCACGCTGCCGCCATGAGCGCCAAAATAACAAACCATCTGATCGGATTCATACGCCCTCCCCTTTCTTCAGCTTTTTATACTCGTTGATCAAAATCTTCGCCGTGTCAAAATCCAGCTTATCGTTGACAGCGAGACGCTTGATCAGCGCGATGTAGGGCTCCTCGCCCTCGCGCTCGCCGATCTCGATCTTCTGGATCAGCCGGTCGAGCCGCAGGCGCACGGTCGGATAGGTCACGCCGTACACGCCCGCGATCTCCTTGAGCGAGCCGGAAGCCAGGATAAACTTCTTAATAAACGACACATCCTCGTCATCCAGCTGCGCCATCCATTCAGGTACGACCTCTATCGCCACGCCATCACTTCCTTCCTGATAGCTTTAGTATATTCTTTAATTTTATTAAAGTCAATATTTAATTTTATTTTTATTAAAAGAAAACCACCTCATAAATGAGGTGGTTTTGTGCATCTGCGCCGCATACGCTTTATTTCAGGTATTTCAGCCAATCCGCGCAGAGCGCCTGCCAGCGGTTCACATGCCGGTCGGGCAGCCGCCCACGTGTCGGCTCATAAGTCTCGAAATCCGCCAGAGACAGGCCGTGCACCCCATGCGGAAAGAGGTGAACCTCATGCGGCACACCCGCTTTTCGAAGCGCACGCTCCATAAGCAGCGTGTTCTCCACCGGCACCTCGCTGTCGTCCAGCGTATGCCACAGAAATACGGGCGGCGTATTGCCGTCCACCAGCTTTTCCAGCGAAAATGCCCGCTGTTTGTCCCTGTCCGCACCCACCAGCTGCACAAAGCTGCCCCGGTGGGCGTACTCCCCCGCCGACACAACCGGATAGCACAGCACGGCGGCATTCGGGCGGTGGGCCTGTAAGTCCGTGCCCGGCTCGAACCATTCCGCCCGGTGCCAGACGGCCGCCAGCGTGCCCGCCAGATGGCCGCCCGCCGAAAAACCGCCGATCGCGATGCGGTTTTCATCGATCCCAAAACGAGCGGCGTTCTCCCGCACCCATGCGACTGCCGCGGCCGCAGTGCGCACCGGCATCGTGCCGAGCGGCGCGGGCGCGCAGTCGTATTCCAGCACAAAGGATTCGATCCCGTCGCGCGCAAAGGCGCGCGCCACGGGCGCCCCCTCGCGGATCGAGCAGAATTCATATCCCCCGCCCGGACAGATCACAAGCGCGGGTTTATCGATACTGGCCGCTTTGCCGTAATGCGTCAGTCTGCCGTGCGGCAGCTGTAACACCTCAGCCATTGCCCTTCCCCTTTCTCTACACGGTTCAGCGGCGCTTGGGGCTGCCGCCCAGCGCTGCCGCGATCTCATCGCGCGCCGCGAGCAGCGGCCCGCGCAGCGCGGCGATGCGTTCATCCGACATGCGGGTGATCGGCGCGGATATCGAGATCGCATAGGAGGCGCGCCCGCTGTAATCCGGCAGCGCTGCCGCCATGCAGCGCACGCCCAGTTCATTTTCCTCATTGTCCAGCGCATAGCCCAGGCGGCGCACCCACTCGATCTCGCGGAGAAATGCCTCCTCGGTCACGATGGTGTGCTCTGTCCATGGCTGGATATCGCTGTCCTGCCACAGTTCGCGCACCTCGCTGTCCGGCCAGGTGGCGAGGATCGCCTTGCCCACCCCCGTGCAGTACAGCGGCCGGCGCATACCAATGCGCGAAAACATGCGGATCGCACCGCGTCCGCTCTCCACCTTATGGATATAGACGATGTCCTTTTCCTCGCGCATCACCAGATGCACGGTCTCATTGGTTTCCAGCCCAAGCTGCTCCATCGGCGCGCGGGCAAGCTCGACCACATCCAGATTATCCACGATATAGCTTCCAAGCTCACACAGGCGCATGCCCGCGCGGTAGATGCTGGTAGCGGCATCGCGCTGCACATAGCCGCGCGCGCACATGCTGGAGAGCAGGCGGTGCACCGTGCTCTTGTGCAGACCGGTTTCCGCAGAAAGCGCGCCGATCGTCATACCGCCGCGGCTGCGGCAGAGTATTTCCAGCAGGTCGAACGCGCGGTCGAGCGACTGTACGGACGAAGATTCTGCCATGATCCGTTCTCCTTTGTTCCACATTATAAAACCTTGTTTCAGTTTAATGGATTTTCACCAAAAATACAAGAGAAACTTTGCACAGATTGTTCTTCAAAAACTCTTGCAATCTGACGGCAAAGTTTTATAATGAAATTATCCGATGGAACTATGAAACAACGTTCCATAATATGAAACACGGAGGAAGATCGCTATGAATGAAATTGAGAAAAAGGTTCAGTCCATCGGCGTTGTGCCGGTCATCAAGCTCAATCATCCCGAACGGGACGCGGTCCCGCTGGCAAAGGCGCTGATCGCGGGCGGCGTGCCGGTGGCAGAGGTCACTTTCCGCGCAGCAGGCGCGGCAATCGCCATCAAGGCGATGCGCGACAATTTCCCCGAAATGCTCGTCGGCGCAGGCACCGTGCTGACCACTGAGCAGGTTGACGAGGCCATGGCCGCGGGCGCGCAGTTCATCGTTACCCCGGGCATGGACCCTGATATCGTCGCTTACTGCCAGAAGGTCGGCATTCAGATCTTCCCCGGCTGCACCACGCCGACCGACTACCACACCGCCTACAAGTTCGGCCTTGAGGTGCTCAAGTTCTTCCCCGCCGAGCAGTCCGGCGGCATTGCCAAGATC
>DXDO01000095.1 GCA_019115425.1 Candidatus Agathobaculum merdigallinarum
CGGCGGACGTGTTGATCGCTTCAAGAAGCGTTTCAATCTGGATAAGTAAGAACAAAGCCATCGAAACGTGTGTTCGATGGCTTTTTGTTTCTTTGCGGCAAACGGAGGAGGGAACCGCATGACCGAAAACCAAATAGAGAGCAAAGCCGAGCGCGCGGTGCTGGTCGGGCTGTCCTGCCCGGGTTTTACGGCCGAGCAGGACGCGGACGAGCGCACGATGGACGAGCTGCGCGCGCTTGCGGAGACTGCGGGCGCGGAGGCGCTCGCGATGACGCTCCAGCGCCGCCCCGCGCCGGACGCGCGCACCTTTATCGGCGAGGGCAAGGCGGAGGAGGTCAAGACGCTCGCGGAGGCGAACGAGGCCAGCCTCATCCTGTTCGACAACGAGCTGTCGCCCTCGCAGACCAGAAATCTGGAAGAGCTGATCGGCCGCACGGTGCTCGACCGCTCGGCGCTCATTCTGGACATCTTCGCCCAGCGCGCCCGCACGGGCGAGGGTAAATTGCAGGTCGAGCTGGCGCAGTATCAATATATCCTGCCGCGGCTGGCCGGCATGTGGACCCATCTGGTGCGCCAGACCGCGGGCGGCGGCAAAAGCCCGATCGGCACGCGCGGCCCGGGCGAGACACAGCTTGAGACTGACCGCCGCCATATCCGCAAGCGGATCGACAAGCTTAAGGCGGATCTCGAACAGGTGCGGCAGGTGCGTGCGGTGCAGCGCCGCCAGCGCAAAAAGACCGAGCTGCCCATGGTTGCGATTGTGGGCTATACCAACGCAGGCAAGTCCACGCTGCTCAACACGCTGACCGGCGCGGACATCCCGGCGAACGACCGCCTGTTCGACACCCTCGACCCGACCACCCGCAAAAAGCGTATCTCGGACACGCAGGAGATCTTGCTGTCCGACACGGTCGGCTTTATTCGCAAGCTGCCGCACCATCTGGTATCGGCGTTCAAGGCCACGCTCGAGGAGCTGGCCTACGCCGACCTGCTGCTGCATGTGGTGGACGTGTCGGACGAGGACTGGCGCATCCAGGCCGAGACCGTGGAGCGGGTCGTGGCGCAGCTGGGCGCGCAGGATATCCCGCGCGTGATGGTCTACAACAAGGCGGACAAGTGCGATCCGGATACGATCCCGTATTTCCGGCCGGACGAGGGCGTCGCCATCTCCGCGAAAACAGGGGAGGGCATCGATGAATTGCTTAAAACCATCGAGCGCGCGCTCGGCCGCGGCAAGCATCGCGTCCGACTGCTCATCCCGTACAGCGAGGGCGCGGTGCTCGACATGCTGCACCGCGAGGCGCAGATCGAATCGACCGACTACGCCGCCGAGGGCACCGTGGTCGAGGCCATTGTAGATGACAAGACCTACGGCCGCGTGGCGGATTATCTGACAGAAGATTGACGCGGGCAGCGTGACCGCCCGCCTGAAATGCGGTGACAGAACGATGGAAAAGGAGTATTTTGTGCCGTTTCTCGACTACGGCGAGGATAAATTCGAAGAGAAACGCTCCAAGTTTACCGGCCGGCTGTGGCATGTGGAGACCCCAGAGCAGGCGACGGCGAAGATCAAGGAGATGCGCGACACCTACTGGGACGCGACGCATCACTGCTACGCCTACATCCTGCGCGAGGGAAACATCATGCGCTATTCGGATGACGGCGAGCCGCAGGGCACAGCGGGCATGCCCATTTTGGACGTGCTGCGGCACGAAAACCTTGTGGACGTGTGCTGCGTGGTGACGCGCTACTTCGGCGGCGTGCTGCTCGGCACGGGCGGACTGGTGCGCGCCTATACGCAGGGCGCGCAGATCGCGGTCGCGGCGGCGGGTGTGCAGCGCATGAGCCTGTACACGGTCGCGCTGATCGCCTGCCCGTACAACCTGTACGAGATCATCCTGCACCTGCTGCCGGACTATGACTGCTCGGTTGAGGAGACCGATTACGGCGCGGATGTGACGCTGACCGTCACGCTGCCCGCAGGTGCGGAGGACAAACTCAATGCGGCGCTTGCGGAGGCGACTGCGGGGCAGGTTTACGCCGAGGTGATGGAAACTCGCTTTATGGGGCGGCGGGTTAAATAAAAAATATTTGCAAAAAATAAAAGGGTTTTTTTGACCGGCGTGGTATATATCAATTGAGAGGTTATTCCGATGCGGACAGGAGGGATGCGCTGTGACCATCCGTGAACAGCAGGAGAAACGGGAGCGGGAGACGCTGGCCTCCTGGGCGACGTTTGCGGACAGCTCGGCGGGCAGACTGCGGGAGATGGAGCCATGTCCCTATCGCACCTGCTTCCAGCGGGACCGCGACCGCATCATCCATTCCAAGGCGTTCCGGCGGCTGAGCAATAAAACACAGGTGTTCATCTCACCTGAGGGCGACCATTACCGCGCCCGCCTGACGCATACGCTCGAGGTCGCGCAGATCGCGCGCACCGTGGCGCGCGCCCTGCGGCTCAACGAGGATTTGACCGAGGCGATCGCGCTCGGTCATGATCTGGGGCATACGCCCTTTGGACACGCGGGCGAGCGCGCTTTAGCAGAAGTGTGTCCGTTCGGCTTCCGCCATAATGAGCAGAGCCTGCGCATGGTGGACGTGTTGGAAGACCTCAACCTGACGCGCGAGGTGCGCGACGGCATCGTGTGCCACACGGGCGCGAAAAAAGCGGACACGCCCGAGGGGCGCATCATTCACTATGCCGACCGCATCGCTTATATTAACCATGACATTGACGACGCAGTGCGCGGCGGCCTGATTAAGGCAACCGATATTCCGCAGTATCTGCGCGACCGGCTGGGCGCCACCCACGGCAAGCGCATTGACACCATGGTCGTGGCGATGATCGAATACGGCAACCGCCATCAGGAGATCGGCATGGACGAGCAGGTGCATGACGATATGATGGAGCTTCGAAAGTTCATGTTCGACCATGTGTACCACGGTACCGAGGCACAGCGGGAGGAGCAGCGCGCCAAGGCGATGCTGCGCAGCCTGTATGAATACTTTGTCGAGCATCCGGACGAGCTGCCGGGCGATTATTTTGTGCTGATGGCGCGCGGCGAACCGCTCGAGCGCGTGGTCTGCGACTACATCGCCTGTATGACCGATCGGTACTCGATCTCGGTTTATAAAAAACTGTTTATTCCTAAAAGCTGGAATAAACTGGATGGATAGACGGTAGCCTCCCGCTGAGAGGAAACGAAGCGGGCGGTATTGCCGGAGAAAAACCCGGTTATCCTATAAAGGAGGTGGGCAAAATGCCGTTTGACCGTATCTTTCTGGACGAACTGTCCGCGCGGAACGATATTGTAGATATCGTTTCCCAATATGTGCAGCTTAAAAAAAGCGGCGCGAACTATTTCGGCCTGTGCCCCTTCCACAATGAAAAGACAGCTTCCTTCTCGGTCTCGCCGGACAAGCAGATTTTCCACTGCTTCGGCTGCGGCGCGGGCGGGGGAGTCATTACCTTTGTGATGAAGGCCGAGGGTCTGGAATTTCCGGATGCGGTGCGCTATTTGGCCGACCGCGCGGGGATGCAGGTGCCCGAGCAGGGCGAGGCCGACCGGAAGGCGGCGCGTCACCGCGAGCGTCTGTATGCGCTCTGCAAAGACGCGGCGCGGTTTTATTATGATACGCTGTGGAAGCCGGAAAACCGCGCAGCGCAGCAGTATTTTATCGGCCGCGGGCTGCACCGCCGCACGATGAACCGCTTTGGGCTGGGCTACGCGCCGGATTCCTTTCATGCGCTCCTGGATGCGATGACCGCCAAGGGCTATACGCGCGACGAACTGATGGACGCGGGGCTGGTCAGCCGCAGCGAAAAGGGACATATCTACGACCGGTTCCGAAACCGTGTCATGTTCCCGATCATCGACGTGCGCGGCAATGTGATCGCGTTCGGCGGGCGCGTGCTGGACGACTCTAAGCCCAAGTACCTGAATTCTCCTGAAACCCCGATCTTCCACAAGAGCCGGAACCTGTTTGCGCTCAATCTGACCAAGACGACGAAAAGCGGCTATTATATTTTGGCTGAAGGTTATATGGACGTGATCGCGCTGCATCAGGCGGGATTTGACTGTGCGGTTGCCTCGCTCGGCACTTCACTGACCGAGGAGCAGGCGCGCATTATCGCCCGCCATGTGGACCGGATCGTGATTTCGTACGATGCGGACGGCGCGGGGCAGGCGGCGGCGCAGCGTGCGATCGACATTTTGAAAAAGTGCGATTTGCAGGTCAAGGTGCTCAAAATCCCCGGGGCGAAAGACCCAGACGAATTTATCAAGGCCAAGGGCGCGGACGCGTTCCGCAATTTGATCGAGCGGAGCGAGGATCACAACGCCTTCAGACTGGAGCAAATTGCAGCAAAATACGATTTGGAGGACGACGAGGCGCGCGTACTCTTTCTGCGGGACGCAGCGCGTATGCTCGCGGGTATCGAAAGCAGCATCGAGCGCGAGGTATACGCGGGGCGCGCGGCAAAAATGGCGGGCGTGACCGCCGAAGCGATGAATGTTGAGGTGCGGCGTGAGCTGGGGATCCGCCGCAAGCGGCAGAGGGCCGCTGAGCGGCGCGAGATCCGTTCACCGGTCGGCATGGCGCAGCCCAAGGACAGGACGCTTGCCTATACGGACGTTAAATCCGCCAAGGCGGAGGAAAACGTGCTGCGGCTGCTGTTTTCCGACCAGAAGATGATCGCGGGGCTGGAAAATTCACTGCCGCCTGCGTGGTTTTCCGCGCCTGTGCTGCGTAAGATATATGAGCGCGCGCTGGCGCTGGATAAGGACGGCCAGATCGTGGATGTGTTATCCTTTGAGGGGTGGCTGGAGCCAAATGAAATGAGTCTGCTCTCCGCCATTCTCGAACAGGGCATACCGCCCGGCGAGCACCGGCAGGAGCTTCAGGAATACATAAACACCATACGAATGCAGCGCGTCAGGGACGGAACGATCACCGAGGCGGGCGAGGATCCGCTGCTCACCTTTGGACGCATTAAAAAACAAAACGCGGGAGGACAAACGATATGACGACAAACGCAAACGCACCGGAGCAGGCGGTTGACCAGCAGCAGGTCCTGCGGGATCTGCTGGCGCTTGGCAAAAAGAACGGACGGCTGACGCTCAAGGAAATTGCGGATGCGCTGAGCCAGCTCGAGATGGAAAGCGACGATATTGACAAATTGTACGAAACGCTTGAGACCATGGGCGTGGAGATCGAGACCGGCGGTGTACTGGAAAAGGCGCTGGGCGACGATGATGACGAGGTGTTTGAGCCGGAGGACGTGGAGGAGGTTCCCGAAGAGGAGCTGATCGATACCTCCGCGATGGCGGAGACCTTTGCAATCGATGATCCGGTGCGCATGTATCTCAAGGAGATCGGCAAGGTTGATCTTCTCTCGCCGGAAGAAGAGGTTACGCTCGCTGAGCAAATGCGTAAGGGCAACGAGGCGGCGGCCCGTATCGAGGCGGAGGGCGACGCGATCCCGGCAGACGAGCGCGCGGCGCTCGATCAGGATATCAAGACCGGCGAAAAGGCGAAAAAACGCCTCGCGGAGGCAAATCTGCGTCTGGTGGTGTCCATTGCCAAGCGCTATGTCGGCCGCGGCATGCTGTTCCTTGACCTGATCCAGGAGGGCAATCTCGGTCTGATCAAGGCGGTCGAGAAGTTCGATTCCACCAAGGGCTTCAAGTTTTCAACCTATGCGACCTGGTGGATTCGTCAGGCGATCACGCGCGCGATCGCGGATCAGGCGCGTACGATCCGCATTCCGGTCCATATGGTGGAAACCATCAATAAGGTCATCCGTGTGTCGCGCCAGCTTTTGCAGGAGCTGGGCCACGACCCCAGTCCGGAGGAGATCGCCAAGGAGATGAGCATGCCGGTCGACCGCGTGCGGGACATCCTCAAGATCGCGCAGGAGCCGGTGTCGCTCGAAACGCCGATCGGCGAGGAGGAGGATTCCCACCTCGGCGACTTCATCCCAGACGACGATGCGCCCGAACCGGCGGAGGCGGCCTCGTTCATGCTGCTCAAGGAGCAGCTGGTCGAGGTGCTCAAGACGCTGACACCGCGTGAGGAAAAGGTGCTGCGTCTGCGCTTTGGCATTGAGGACGGCCATACCCGCACCCTCGAAGAGGTCGGCAAGGAGTTTAATGTTACGCGTGAGCGCATTCGCCAGATCGAGGCCAAGGCGCTGCGCAAGCTGCGCCATCCCTCGCGCTCCAAAAAACTCAAGGACTTCTTGAACTAACATAAAAAGGCGCTCGACCGAGCGCCTCTTCAGCTGTTTGAAAAGGTTTCTGTGCCGCAGGCGCGCATGGATAAAACAGCACCGATCTGGATAGAGAGCATAATAACCGATGCCGCTGCCAACGCATAGTATGGATCGGGGGAGTGAACCTTCCCCGAAAATATGACAGGAGATCTTCACTTATGGAGTTTTCAGAGGCAAATTGCTGCCATGTGTGCAGATGCGGCAGCCAGCAGCGGCATGTGCATGAGCTTGTGGGCAGCGTGAAGATTGCGGAAGCGAACACCGATCCGCACAACCACCGGTTTGCAACGGTAAGCGGTGAAGCGATTCCGCTGGGAAACGGCGACCATGTGCATGAAGTGTGCTTCTGTACTGATTTTTATGAGGGACATTTTCATGAGTTCCATGGCCGGTCCGGCGGCGCGATCGACGTGGGCGGCGGCAGGCATGTTCATTTTGCCGAGGCACAAACGACGCAGGAGGATGGACACCGCCATTGTTTCCAGGTCGCTTCCCTGATCCAGGATCCGATCGGAGACTGACAAGATCATCTGACGCAATACTACCTGCCAAAATGCAGGCGGTATCGCTTGTATCAGGAAGGCGATCGCCGGGCTGGCCGATTCGTTTTTCCTGACAAATAAATCCTGATATGATAAAAATGCGGAGAAACACTGCAAAGCGCTTCTCCGCGTTTATTTTATGGTCGTGACTGGTGCGGTAAGCCGGGTTCTGTCGTTGGACGGTCATCTATCTGGGACGCGCGTCGCCGCGCGTCTCAAGCCGCCAGTCGGGACGGACGGGCCGCCCATGGTCCCTGTCGGCGTTGCTGCGGATAGAGTTTACAGGCCCCCCGTGTTGCCACGGGGCGCGGTGAGCTCTTACCTCGCCTTTCCACCCTTACCGTTGGCAGCGCGGACGCTGTCAGCGGCGGTATATCTCTGTTGCACTATTCCTGGGGTCGCCCCCGGCGGACGTTATCCGTTATCCTTGCCCTGTGCAGCCCGGACTTTCCTCATGCTAAAGCACGCGACCGTCTGCACCAGTCACGACAATCAGTATACCGTAAAATTGCGCCTTCGTCAAACCGGACTTGCAAAATACCTGAAAATCCTGTATACTGTATGCTGTGAAAAAGGCGGTGTTACGCATTTATGACAGCATTGGAACAATATCTTGGCGGCCTGTCGGATAAACGGGTCGGCGTCATCGGCGCAGGGGTGAGCAATATGCCGCTCATCCGTATGCTGCGCGCAGCGGGCGTCAGGGTGACCGTACATGACAAAAAGGAACCCACCGAGCTGGGGGACGGATACGCGACGCTTGCAACGCTTGGCGTGGACTTTGTGCTGGGGGAGCATTATCTGGACGCGCTCGACGAGAATGTGATCTTCCGCACGCCCGGCGTGCATCCGCGCTTTCTGGAAAAGGCGCGGGAAAACGGCTCGGAAATTACCAGCGAAATGGAGCTGTTCTTTGCGGTCTGCCCGTGCCCGATCATCGGCATCACAGGGTCGGACGGAAAGACCACCACGACCACGCTCGTCAGCGAGATATTAAAGCACGCGGGCTATACCGTGCATCTGGGCGGCAATATCGGAACGCCGCTGCTGCCGCGCGTGAATGAAATGCGGGAGGGCGATTTGGCTGTAGTCGAGCTTTCCTCTTTCCAGCTGATGGGCATGAAGCACTCGCCGCATATTGCGGCGATCACCAACCTGACGCCCAACCATTTGGACTATCACAAGGATTTTGACGAATATGTGCAGGCGAAAACCGCGATCTACCGCAGCCAGCAGGACGGCGACCGCCTGATCCTCAATCTGGACGATGAGGTGACGCGCTCGCTGCGCGCCTCGGGCAACCTGTTCTGCACCAGCAAAACACAGGAATTGGCCAACGGTGTGTTCCTCAAGGATGGTATCCTCTATATCGCGGAGAACGGCGCGCGGCGCGAGCTCATGCCTGCGGCGGATATCCGCATCCCAGGTGCACACAACGTGTATAATATGATGATGGCGGCTGCTATTGTGCAGGGCTACGCCTCAGATGACGATATCCGCGCCGTGGCGACTACGTTCGGCGGTGTGGAGCACCGCATCGAGTTCGTCCGCGAACTGGACGGCGTCAAGTATTACAACGACTCGATCGCCTCCAGCCCGACGCGCACGATCGCCGGCCTGCAGTCCTTCCAGCAGAAAGTCATCCTGATCGCGGGCGGCTATGACAAGCACATCCCATACGATGTGCTCGGTGAGCCGATCTGCACACATGTCAAGTCCCTGATCCTTACCGGCGCGACCGCGCCCAAGATCCGCGACTGCGTGCGCGCGGTGGAGGGCGGGCATCCGCCGATCATCGAGGTGGAAAACCTTGAGACCGCTGTGCGTGAAGCGCACGCGCAGGCGCAGGCAGGCGACGTGGTCATCATGAGCCCGGCAAGCGCGTCCTTTGACCGGTTCAAGAATTTTATGGAGCGGGGAAAACTCTTCAAAACGCTGGTAAACAACCTTGAGTGAAAACAGCTTCAGATGAATAAAAGCAGCCGCCCACGGCATTTCCGTGGGCGGCTGTTTTGTGCGTTATGTGCGGCGGAACACACGCCATGCACAGATAAGCGTCAGAATGGCTACGATGGCCTCGACAGTGGGGAAGGTAGCCCACACGCCGCCGATGCCTGCAAATGCCGTCAGCGCCAGCAGGACGGGCGGAATGACGAGCACACCACGCATCAGCGAGATGGCAAAGCCCTGTGCGGAGCGTCCGGATGCGCTGAAAAACGCAGCGGAGACGATGTTGAACCCTGCGCACCAGAAGCCGAGGAAGTAGATGCGCAGTCCGGTGATCGCATAACCCGCCAGTAAGGGGTCACCCTCACTGTTAAAGGCCGCTGCAATCGGGGAGGCAAACACAAACACTACCGTAAACAGGATGGTCGCAATCGTCAGTGCGGTCAAAATGCCGTAGCGGAACAGCCGACGCAGCGAGGCGGCTTCTCCGATGCCGCTGCTGTGGCTGACCAGCGGCTGTATACCGGTGGACAGGCCGGTGAAGATCGCGACCGCGACCAGTGCAAGGTTCGCGACAATGCCGTAGGCTGCAACACCGATGTTGCCGGCAAGCTGTAGCAGCACCTGATTAAACAGGAGCAGCACGATACCCGAAGATAACTCGGAGATCAGGGAAGGGAGACCGGGGGTGCAGAGCGTGGGCAGCAGTTTCAGACGAAAATGCGTGCGCAGCAGGTGAAAGCCGCGGCTGGGGGAGCGCAGATGTCCGGACAGAATCAGCATGCTGATGATGGGGGAGACGCCGGTCGCCAGCGCCGCGCCGAACATGCCCATCCCGAGCGGGAAAATGAAAATGTAGTCCATCACGACGTTGGACAAGCTGCCGAGTATCATGCCGCACATCGCGCGGCTCGGGCCGCCATCGTTGCGGACAAAAGCGAGCAGCACATTATTCAGGATAAAGAACGGCCCAAAGCAAAGCAGTGTGCGCAGATATACGCTGGTCAGAGGGAAGGTCTCTGCATCCGCGCCGAGCATGCGCGCAAGCGGATCTGCTGCCAATATACCCAGAAGCAAGAAAAGCAGACCCGTGGCAAGGCCGAGCCATACGGCGTGTGTGAATGTGCGGTCGGCATCCTCCTGCTGGTTCTGCGCGCGGCAGATGGTGAAATGCGTGGCGCTGCCAACGCCGATCATCAGCCCAAGGCCGTTCATCAGGTTGTACAGCGGGAGCGCGATGTTGAGCGCCGCAAGACCGGTCGCCCCTGTGCCGCGCGAGACAAAAAAGGTATCCGCAAGGATGTAACATGAGATGCCGACCTGGCCGAGAATGCCCGGCGATGCGTATTTGAAGAACATCTGGCGGCTTACCGGCTGTTCCAAAATAACCAATCCTCCTCAAAACAAAAGAGCGCCATGCTTCCCATCTTCAAAGGCCTGCGATGGAAAGTGTGACGCTCCAATTTTTTATCCGGCGATAAAAAACGGCTGTATTCTGATTTACAGTGATATTTAGTATAGCAGGCAGCGACGAAGCTGTCAAGAGCGGAAAGCACCGGTTTGCAAAATCGGTTTTACAAAATCCTTATTCCTGCGCGATGCTGCTGATATGCTCGTAAATGCCGTTTACCCCGTTCTCGATGATGCTTTCCAGCAGGGCGATGACCTCCTCTGCGCTGATGTCCGGCATATCGTCATGGACCCATGCGGACAGGACAGAGATCACCCCTGGGACAATAAACGAAAAGGTCAGCCGCTTATGGCTTTCGCTGGCTGCGGGCATACGGTGTGCCCAGCCCCGCTGAAAGGCATCATAAGTCAGCTCCTGTAGACGGCGGACGAAATGCGGGTCGCCCCCTTCGCCCACCAGCGTATAAAGCAGCCTGATCTCACGCGGGGACCGCTTGATATGCTTGAGAAAATTGACCAGCACATGGAGGGTTTCCACAGAGGGGGTCTGCGCCAGCTGCTCCTTGAGCCGTGCAATGATATAATCCTCGATCTCGCCAAGCAGTTCGTGCACGCCCTGATAGTGCAGATAAAAGGTGCTGCGGTTGATATCTGCCCGCGCGCAGATATCTGTGATCGTGATATTCGCCAGAGGCTTTTCACTGACTAGGTCAATCAGGGCTTCGCGCAGAGCGCGGCGGGTATACTGCACCCGGCGGTTCAGCTTTTGTTCTGCCATGCGAGGACCTCCTTGGTGATGCTATTTTATCAGCATACTGCCGTAAAGTCAACATTGTGTTGTCAAACGGGGGAGCGAGGTAAATGCGCAATCTGTCGGACTGGACTGTGCAGATGATTCCTCTCGCCTTTCCTTGGTGTTGGAGCATCTGGACAATGCAGCGGGCCTGCCCCCTCAGGCGGATATCCGCACCAGAAACAGCAAATATGAATTGATAAAGAACACTAATCTAGATATAATGCTGATATTATTAGGGAGATATTTTGATATATTAAGTTCGTACTGGGTTTTCTATAAGTTTTTTCTAAATTTTGCCGATATATGCAAATAGAAGTTATGAGGGAAATATGTGAAGCAAGGGGAAAGGTAGAAATATTTTAGGTTTAGGAGTTGAAAGCCACCTCAAATTACAATGGTCAATGGGGTGGTCTGTAATTTACCGGAGGTGAGTCCTGTTATGTACTTAGCAAACGCAGCATTTACATTTTTAGGCAGCAGTAATGGCATTGTGCAAAGCCGTAATATGC
>DXDO01000096.1 GCA_019115425.1 Candidatus Agathobaculum merdigallinarum
CTGTCCATCATCTCGAATTTCGAGGTTGCGCGCATTGTGGACTCTGAGAATTTCGCAGGCTCCAAGGCGCAGGTCGAGATGAACACCGGCTACAAGGTGACCAACAACGCGCTGGTCTACGTCCGCAAGACCGCGGGCGCCTGATGAAAGGAGGAAGCGGCCATGCTGACCGTTGATTATGAATTTTATAAGAATACCTACCACGGCAACAAGATCAGCGAGGCGGCATGGCCTGCCTTCTCGCGGGATGCGGCGGCTTATGTAGACAAAATCACATTCGGCCGTGCATCTGCGGACGGTCTGGACGGCGCGCTGAAGCAGGCTTGTCAGATGGCAGTTTGCGCCGCGGCGGAGGAGCTGCAAACGCAGGACGCGGGCGGCGTGGTCGCCAGCGCATCCAATGACGGATACAGTGAGACCTATATCGCTGCAAGTCAGACACCGGGGCAGCGACTGCGTGCATCTGTTGGGCTTTGGCTGGATAACACCGGACTGCTTTACAGGGGAGTGTGCTGCCCATGCTGATGTGCACCGAGACTGTGACCCTGATCCGTGCGGTGCGGGGAAAGGACGGCGAGACCTACACCTGCACGCCGCTCGCCGGCGCGAGCTGGTACGGCAAGGCGGTGACTGTGCCGTCCGCGGACGGCGCGCGCATCCAGAACACCTACAAGGCGCGCATCCCGGCGGAGAACATGCCGGACGGCGTGACGCCCTGCACGGGCGACTATCTGGTGCGCGGCACGGTCGCGCAGGTCACGCGCGCGCCCGCGGACTTTGCAGGGATGGAATACTTTTTGATCTCTGCGGTCGGGGACAACCGGCGCGGCCGCCTGCAGCACTGGGCGGTGAGCGGCGCATGAGGGTCAAGACCAATATCAGCCCCGCCGCCATCCTGCGCTCGCGCGGACTCGGGGACAGCGACCGGGCGCGTGTATTCCTTGCCAATGAGGTGGCGCGGCTGTCCGACCCCTATGTCCCGATGCGGCAGGGTACGCTCAAAAACACGCGCGAGATCGCCGGGGACGGCCGCACGGTCACCTATCCCCAGCCCTATGCGCATTACCAGTACACCGGCGAGGTGATGGCGGGCCGCGCGCCCAAGCATTACACCGGCAAGGCGCTGACCTACCACGGCGCGCCCATGCGCGGGCCGAATTGGAACAAGCGCATGCTGGCTGACCGCAAGGGCGACCTGACCCAGTCGGTCGCGCGCTTTACAGGAGGGAGACCCAAATGACCAACATCGAAGCCGTGCGCGCGTGGCTGCGCACCTATCCGCCGCTTGCCGATGGGCGCATCGGCGTGGACTTTCTGCCCGCAGACGCGCAGACCTACTCGGTGGACAGCGTGCCCGGGCCGGAGACCGTGACGCGGTATCTGGACGGATCTGCCATCCGGCAGTTCGATTTCGTGCTCGCCTCCCGCGTGTTCTACGGCGACCAGATCGCGCAGAACACGGACAACCTCGACTGGTACGAGGCGTTTTCCGGCTGGGTGCGCGACCAGAACCGCAGGCCCAAGCACCTGCCGCAGCTGGCGGAGGGGCGCACGGCGCGTGCGGTCGAGGTGACGACGAGCGGCTACCCGTTCCAGGTATCGGACGACGGCCGCGCGCGCTACCAGATCCAACTCAAACTGACCTATTACGAAAGGGGCAACCGATCATGAAGCTATCCGAGCTGATGGCGGACGTAACGCCGAATGAGGATTACGCCGGCATCACCAATACGGACGATTTCGTCCTTGCAATGGACATCACCTCCCCGTCCACGGGGAAAAAGGCGGATTACATCGTCGTGCAGACCGGCGTGACCGCCGTGGACGCACAGCTCAACCCGGAGACCGAGGACAAAACCTACCTGCGCACCGGCAAGAGCACCAACAAGACCGCCACCCAGCGCACGTTCAACATCACGGGCGACCGCTTTGAGGGCGACGAATTCCAGGACTTTGCCTGCGGCCATGCGATCAAGTTCGGCAAGGGACAGACCATCGTCAGGCCCTATGTCTACTTTTCCATGCTGACCGGCAAGGGCGAGCAGGGGCAGGCGGCGATCATCGTCAATTCGGACGGCTCGGGCGACGCGGGCGCGGCCGCCGAGGTCGACATCGACATCATGTGCAACAACTCCGCGCCGACCGAGTACACCTGGGCGGACGATTCCGAAACCTGACCGAAAGGAGCATGGGCATCAATGGAGATATACGTCATTTGTGGGCAGGAAGTCGAATACGACACCTTTGACCTTGCGAACATGGAGCTGTTCGACAGCGAGGTGCGCCGCATCGAAGCGGCGGCGCGCGGCATCGACCCGAAACAGGTCTCGGGCAGCAATTATCTGGCCGTCCTGCGGGAGCAGGCGGAGAACATCCTGGACTTTTTCGACACCGTGATCGGGGAGGGCACGTCCTGCCGGGTGTTCGGCAGCAAGGTCAACCTGCGCGACATCACAGAGGCCTACCGCAAATTCACGCAGGACGTGCTGGGCACGGTGCGGGGCGGCTTTGCCGCGCCCCAGCCTGCGCCCCCGGCGAACCGCGAGCAGCGCCGCGCCGCTGCGCGGGAACAGCGCCGCGAACAGGCGCGGCAGCGGGCGGCCGAGAAGGCAAAGCCTGTGACGGATGAAGCATAACCCGTTCGAGCGCCTACCGGACACGGTCGAGATCGGCGGTAAACCGGTGCGCATCGACCCGGATTTCCGCGTCGGCGTGGCGATCGAGACCGAGCTGCTGACGGACGAGCCGGATGTGGAGGGGCTGCTCCGCGCGTTCTACCCGGATGGCCTCCCGGCGGACGTGGAAGCCGCAGCGGACCGGATGATCTGGTTCTACGCGCACACGGACGAGGCGGAGAACGATGCCGGCGACACGCCGCGCGGCGGCACAGCGCGCTGGTACGACTTTGCACAGGACGCGGACGCGCTCATGGCGTCGTTCCAGCAGGCATACGGCATTGACCTCGAGCGGGACAGCCTGCACTGGTGGAAGTTCCGGCGGCTGATGTTCGGCCTGCCGGGCGATACGCCGTTCATGCAGCGCGTGCAGTACCGCGTCGCGGACCTCGACAAGCTGCCCAAGGAGCAGCGCAAGCACTACCGTAAAATGCGCCGCCTGTACGCGCTCAAGCAGCCGGAAAAGCAGCATCGGATGACGGCAGAGGAACGCGACGCCGCCATGAAGGCGCGCGTGCGGCGCAGGTTCGAGGAGGCGCGTCATGCCTCGGAAAATTAAATGCCCATACTGCGGATATGAAATGCCCCTGACATACACGGAAAACGCGGTATGCAGGGGCGTTTTTGTCCGTTGTAAGGGGCGGAACTGCAAAAAAGTATTTGAGATCAAGATCGAAACCAAGACCAAGTAGAGCCTGAGCTGCCGATGGTTTGCGCATAAAAGGAGGTGCGCCCATTGGCAGCGGACGGTTCTGTTATCATCCAGATCGACGGCGATGACAGCGGGTTTGAAAAAACACTAAATGGGCTGAAAGGCGTTGCCGGCGGCGCGGTAAAGGGCATCGCGGCGGGGGCGGCTGCGGCGACAGCGGGCGTGGCGGCGCTCTCGAAGGCGGCGCTCGACAGCTATGCGTCCTATGAGCAGCTGGTCGGAGGCGTGGACACGCTGTTCAAGGAGAGCAGCGCGGCCGTGCAGCAGTACGCGGCCGAGGCGTACAAGACCGCCGGCGTATCGGCCAATACCTACATGGAGCAGGCGACAGCCTTCTCGGCATCGCTGATCCAGTCGCTGGGCGGTGACACTGCTGCGGCGGCCCAGTACGCCAATCAGGCCATCATGGACATGTCGGACAACGCAAACAAGATGGGCACCGACATGGAGAGCATCCAGCAGACGTACCAGTCGCTCATGCGCGGCAATTACGCCATGCTGGACAACCTGAAATTGGGCTATGGCGGCACCAAGGCCGAGCTGGAGCGCCTTGTCGCGGACGCGGAAAAGCTGACCGGGCAGGCGCTCGACCCGTCGAAATTCTCCGACATCATCACCGCGATCCACGCCGTGCAGGAGAATCTGGGTATCACCGGCACGACCGCACAGGAAGCGGCCTCCACGATCGAAGGCTCGTTGAACATGACAAAGGCTGCGTGGAGCAACCTGCTGACCGGCATCGCGGACGATAACGCGGATTTCAGCGGGCTGGTGGACGACTTCGTTTCCAGCGTGGAGACGGCGGCGGGCAACATCCTCCCGCGGCTGGAGATCATCTTCAGCGGAATTGGTCAGCTGGTCGCGGCACTTGCGCCTGTGATAGCGCAGGCGATTCCTGCACTGATAACCAACGTATTGCCCGGCCTTGCGACAGCGGCGGGGCAGATGCTGATGGCGTTCGGCAGTGCGCTGGTGGAAAACCTGCCGTTGCTGATGAGTTCGGCCGCGTCGCTCGTGACCGGGTTTATCACCTATCTGCAAACCAATCTGCCGCAGCTCGCGACAGCAGCGGGCACGATTGTGCAGACTATTGGCGCCGGGCTGGCCGAAGCAGCACCGGAAATCGCAAGCGCGGCGGGCAGCCTGCTGCAAAGCCTTGCATCTGGTATCGCCAAGAATCTGCCAATAATCGCGCAAAGCGCGGCAGATATTTTCAATGCATTTTATTCTTATTTGCAAGAAGAACTTCCGTCGATACTGGAAACGGGAGCGGAAATCCTAAATACAATCGTAAACGGGATATTAAGCGCTATTCCAGTGCTCGTTGCCGCGCTTCCTGAGGTAATAACCACAGCTATAAACTATTTGGCCTCAGCGTTACCTGAATTTTTGGAAACTGGCGTTAATATCCTGCTGAATCTTGTAAATGGCATCATCCAGACAATCCCACAGCTGGTAACGCAGATCCCGCAGGTGATCTCGGCGTTTTGCAGCACGATCGCCGCAAACCTGCCGCAGATCATCGCGTCCGGCATCCAGCTGCTCGTGCAATTCGCGGCGGGCATCATACAGGCGATTCCGCAGCTGGTCGCCCAGCTGCCGCAGATCATCAGCGCCATTGTCGGCGGCTTGCAGGCGCTGATGGGCGGCATCGTGGACGTGGGCCGCGCCATCGTTGAGGGCATCTGGCAGGGTATTTCCGGTGCGGCCGGTTGGCTGATCGACAAGATCGGCGGCTGGGCAAGCTCGGTGCTGAGCAGCGTCAAGAGCTTTTTCGGCATCCATTCCCCGTCCCGCGTATTCCGGGACGAGGTCGGCCTGATGCTCGCGCAGGGCATGGCGCTCGGCATTTCCAGAGGCGAACGGGATGTGCTGAACACGGCGGACGAGCTGAACAGCCGCCTGCTCGCCAAGGAGGAGGAGCTGACCCGCAGGCTGGAGGATACCGGCCTTGACGACGCGACGAAGCAGGCGCTGGACAGCCAGCTCAGCGCGGTAAAGGAGTTCCGCAGCGAGTACGAAAACGCGCTTTCCGATATTCAGCAGTCGCAGGAGAGCATGGCGGACAAGCTGAAAAGCTACGGCGACCTGTTCGCGACCGTCAAGACCGACGCGGGCGAATTTTTGGAGCTGGGCAACCTCGAAAAGGACATCGAGGCGATCGAGCGCTACGGCGACGCGCTCGAAAACCTCAAGGCGCGCGGCGTGTCGGACAGCCTGCTGGACGAGATCACGGCGATGGATATGGACGACGCGCTCGCCTACACCGAGGAGCTGCTCGCCATGACGGACGATCAGTACAGCGAGTACATGGGCCTGTGGGAGCGCAAGCAGCAGGCCGCGCAGCAGGTCGCGGCGCAGTTTTACCAGAGCGAGCTGGACACGCTGGGACAGGAATTCGTGGACAAGCTGCCGGATGAGCTGTCCGATATTCGCGACCAGATGGCGGGCATCGGCGTGCAGAGCGTGCAGGGCATCATCGAGGGCATGATGTCCCAGTCCGGCGCCTTGCAGCGCGCGGCGCGGTCTATCCTGTACGGCGCGGTGTACGAGATGCGCAGCGCGGCGGAGATCCACAGCCCGTCGAGGAAAACGGCGAGCCTTGTCGGCGCGCCGCTCGCGCAGGGCGTGGGCGTGGGCTTTGAGAAGGCCTACCCCGGCGTGATGCACAAGCTGCGCACCGCATTTGACGCGAGTATGGCGCAGACTTCGGCGCGGCTGCGCGGCATGGCGGACAGCGCGGGCGCGTCCGGCGCACGCACACAGCACACCGTGCAGACCATCAACCGCAACACGACCAGCACCATGCGCGTCGTGGCGGACGGGCGCGGCATCTTCAACCTGGTCGAGGAGGAGAGCCGCCGCCGCGGTAAATCCATGATTTCCGGAAAGGGGCTGTTGACCTGATGTTTTCCATAGACGGCGTAACATACGACGGCGTGCTGGTCTCCAGCCTGCGCCGCAGTTTTGAGATCCGAGACGGCCAGAACAGCGGCACCGCGCAGTCCGGCAAGACCATACGCGACATCACGGGCACCTATTTCGCCTATGAGCTGACCATCGACGCATCCCTGCTCACGCCGGACGAGTACGACAGCCTGTATGAGGTGCTGTGCGCGCCGGTGGCGAGCCATAACGTGGTGTTCCCGTATGGGCAGACCACCTATCAGTTTGAAGCGGAGATTTTGGACGGCTCGGACGACCTGATCCTGTGCGAGCCGGACTACAACCACTGGGAAGAACTGACCATCACATTCCAGGCGAGAAAGCCGAACCGGGTGCCGATATGAACAATAAACTGATTTGCGGAAAAAGGGAATTTTCGACCGAAAACGACGGGCTGGTCGATGCGCGCATTTACGTCAGCGACAGCCTTGTTGCGGACGAGCTGGGCGTGGACACGCTGACGGCGAACGTCGTCGACCAGAGCGCGCAGACCCGCCTGCTCGCGGCGGAGGGCATGCCTGTCGCCGCCGGCGGAATGCTGCTCATTGCCAAGGGCGACAACCACAGCATTGCCGATTACGCCTACGGCGCGCCGGTGTACGCCTATCACGGGGACGGCCTGCTCGGCAAGTTCTATTTCAAAAACGGCGTGCGCACCGGAAGCGTGTTTTACGAACTGAGCTGCGTGTCCGGCGTGGGGCTGCTGCTCGACAGCGACCACTACGGCGGCATGTATACCGGCGCGACTGCCGGGACGGTGATCGCGGACATCATCGGCGGCATCGTGCCGTATACGATCGCACCGGACGCGGCCGCGACCCCGCTGTTCGGATGGCTGCCAATCGGTACGCGGCGCGACAACCTGCGCGCCGTGCTGTTCGCCATCGGCGCGGTGCTCGAAAAGGACACGGCGGGGGAGATCAACATCGTCTATCCCGCGGAGACGGACGCGGCGCCGATCGCGGACGATGACATCTATGCGGGCGGCAGCGTCGATCTCGCGACTCCGGCGACCGGCGTGGACGTAACCGAGCACAGCTACCTGTCGCTCGCGTCCGACGGTACCGAAACGCTGTACGACGGCGAGGTGGCGGCGGATACCATCGTCACACCCGGCGGGAAAACCGTGTTCGGCGCGCTGGTGACGTTCTCCGCGCCGTACCACGATCTGCACGCGGAAAACGGGAATATCCTCGAAAGCGGCGTCAATTACGCGGTGTTGGGGCAGTCGCCCGCGTGCGTGCTGACCGGGCGGGCATACACCCACACCACACGCATCGTCTCCCGCCGGCAGAGCGGCGGCACGCCCAACGTGCTGAGCGCGAAAGAGGCGTACCTCGTCAATACGCTGTGCAGCGAGGCCGTGGCCGACCGCCTGATGAACTACTATGCAAATGCGCGGCTGATCTCGCACGACATCGTCATGCACACGGAGGATCCGGGCGACCGCGTGGCCTTCACCGACCCGTTCGGCGATGCAGCCGAGGGCTATATCCGCGAAATGGATATCGTGGTCTCCGGCATCCTGAAAGCCGCGTGCACGATCGCCGCGAATTACATGCCCACCCCGGGCGGCAACTACTACGAGCATGTCCTGATCATCACTGCCAGCCAGACCGTGACCATCCCGGCGGAGTGCAAGGGTAAGATCCGCGCGGTGCTGATCAGCGGCGGGCACGGCGGCTATCTGGGCAGCCCAGGCGAAACGGGAACCAGCGAACTGCACGAATTGAACCCCGCGACTGCGGGCGGCGAGCCAGGCGAACCCGGTGAAGGCGGGCGTGTGTTCGTCGTCACGATGGCAGCACAGCCCGGCCAGCAGCTTGCCGCAGTGATCGGCACAGGTGGTGCGGGCGCAACCCAAACCACCGAGGCACAGGCGGGCGGCGCGACCACATTCGGCAGTTACTCGTCCGCAGACGGATTTCCCAGCGAGGACGGGTACATCGACGTGCTGAACGGCACGGCTTACGCGATTCCGGGCGAACAGGGCATTGCAGGCGGGCATGGCGATTCGTCCGACAGCGAGGGGACAAATGTTGTGTGGAATGGCGCAACGTACACGCCCGGCGCCAAAGGCACAGATGATACCGAAGATCAGTTCGGTGAAGGTGGTTACGGCGGTGGACCTGCTGCCGGGGTAAACGGCGGTAACGGTGCGGATGGGCGCGCGGGCAATCGCTCCGCAACTGGCGGCAAAGGCGGTACAGGCGCAACGCCGGTAAAAGCGCCGAATGGAGCCATAAACGGCCAAGGCGGCTGGGGCGGCCATGGCGGAGGTGGCGGCGGCGCAGGCGGTGAAGCACGTGCCGATGACTATATGGACGAACATCAAGGAGCATCCGGCGATCCCGGCGCAGGCGGCGAGGGCGGCGACGGCGCGCCCGGCATCCTGCTGATCTATTACTGAGAGGGTGAGAAAATGGCACATCAGACTGAAATTGTGATAAACGGCGTCACAACCGCGGTGACCGAGTTCGACCACACCGCGCAGGAGATCGACGATGGCATCGATAAGGTAAACACCCTGACCGGTGACGACATCAAGACAAGCGCGTCGGATAATACGCCTATTGGTGATGTGGTTTCCGTCCTCGGCGGCGCGACGACCCCGCAGGGGGCGCTTGCTAACTTGGGCGCGGGGGTGCGGCCGAATCTGTTTATTAATTATGACTTTCGCATCTGGCAGCGCTATCCGAGCGGAACATATACTGGCGCACCCAATAACATTTACATCGCCGATGGCTTTTTATTCCAAAGCTCGAACGGAGGCATAAGTAATACCTTTGAGCGTGTCAATGGCGGTGGCATCAAAAATGCTTCTGGGCCTGACTGCAGGATCAGAAAACGGCTGGAAGGTGCAGATAGCTTAAACGGGAAAGTCTGCACAATGTCGGCGTTAAAATCCACTGGATTTTTCACTGAAACAGTCACTATAACAGGAGCATCCGAAACAGCTGACATCATAGAGCAGTTTACCGACGATGCATTACTCTGGCTGCATCCGGGCGAAACAATGCATGCGATAAAGCTGGAGCAGGGATCCACCCAAACCCTCGCCTATCAGGACGATACCGGCGCATGGCAGCTCCTGCCGCAGCCGGAGAGCGATTATGCGACGCAGCTGGCGAAGTGCCAGAGGTATCAGCTTGAGTTGATAAGCAAAAACGATCCGCAATACGCTTGTGTTGGAAACGGAAGTGGACGTACTTCTGGGATCTCAGGAATCGAATGCCCTATTTTCATTTCTACTCCAATTACATTACGGACGAGACCAGTAGTTACATTCAATGGAAATTTCTACTTACAGTCTGGAGATTCAAGTTTACAAGTAACAAGGATGGCAATAGACCGGATTGCGACTAATGGAGTAAATATTCTCGTTTATGCAGAAAATATTGAAATTGGTAAATTTTATTCACTATATGCAGCCGTTTCGGAAAATCATTCGCTGTTGCTTGACGCAAATTTGTGAGGTGCTTCATGAACGAAAACATACCAAAAGTCTACGTCCTGACGGACGACCAAAACCGTATCATCCGCTGCGAGGGCGGCTACACCATTGGCAATATCGCTGATTTCACCGGTTGGGTGCAGATCGACGAGGGCGCGGGGGACAGGTACAACCTCTGTCAGTCGCACTATTTCGACGGCGGCCTTTACACCGACGACGGCATCCCGCGCTATGCGCTCGCAGACGGCGCGCCGGTGCTGCGCTCGGACGAGGAGATCGAGGCGGACAGGCAGCCAAACATCGCTGATCTGCGCGCGGCGAAAACCGCCGCGATGTCCGCCGCGTGTAATGCCGCGATCACGGCGGGCATGGACGTGGAAACAACGCAGGGTACTGAGCACTTCTCCCTGCAGGAGACCGACCAGATCAACCTGACGGCGGCGGTGACGGCCGTCCAGCAGGGCGCAGCGGGCTATCCCTACCACGCAGACGGCGAGCTGTGCCGGATGTTC
>DXDO01000007.1 GCA_019115425.1 Candidatus Agathobaculum merdigallinarum
CGACGAGGTCTGCCGCCGCATGGACTTCTACCGCCCGTGGCTGGCGGGAACCTATGTCTCCGCGATGAACACCATCCACTATATGCACGATAAGTACGCCTACGAGAAGAGCCAGATGGCGCTGCACGACACGGAGGTCCGCCGTCTGATGGCGTTCGGCATCGCGGGCATGAGCTGCATGGCGGACTCGCTCTCCGCGATCAAGTACGCGAAGGTGCGCCCCATCCGCAACCCGGAAAACGGCATCATCGTGGACTTTACGATCGAGGGCGACTTCCCGCAGTTCGGCAACGACGACGACCGCGTGGACGCCATCGCCTGCGAGCAGGTCGAGAAGTTCTACGAGGCGCTGAAACAGTACCCGCTCTACCGCGGCGCGGTGCACACCCTGTCCATTTTGACCATCACCTCCAACGTGATGTACGGCAAAAAGACCGGCAACACGCCGGACGGCCGCCGTAAGGGCGAGCCGCTCGCGCCAGGCGCGAACCCGATGAGCGGCAGGGACCGCTCAGGCGCGCTGGCTTCGCTCAACTCGGTTGCCAAGCTCAGCTATGAGTACTGTCGCGACGGCATCTCCAACACCTTCTCGATCACCCCGGGCGCGCTCGGCAAGACCGACGAGGAGCGCGTGGACAATCTGGTCGCCATCATGGGCGGCTACTTCGCGCAGAACGCGCATCACCTGAACGTCAACGTCATGAACCGCGACACTCTGATGGCGGCCTATGAGCATCCGGAGCAGTACCCCAACCTGACCATCCGCGTGTCGGGCTACGCGGTCAACTTCTACAAGCTCAGCCGCGAGCAGCAGCGCGAAGTCATCTCCCGCACGTTCCACGAGGCGATCTAACGACTTCCAAGGGGGGCTGGATACGTCTTGTTTTGTGTGGTAAGATAATGGTATACATCGGTATCATTTTCCCTGGAAGGTTGTGTGCAGCATGACAGGCCATGTCAACTCCATCCAGTCGCTCGGCGCGGTCGATGGGCCGGGCGTGCGCTACGTCGTCTTCATGCAGGGCTGTCCGCTGCGCTGCGTATACTGCCACAATCCCGACACCTGGCTGGCGCAGGGCGGCGAGGAGTACACCGCGGACGAGCTGGTGCGCAAGGCGCTGCGCTTTCGCCCCTACTGGCGCAGCGGCGGCGGCGTGACCGTCACCGGCGGCGAGCCGCTGATGCAGGCGGGGTTTGTCGAGGAATTCTTCGCAAAGCTGCACGAGCACGGCGTACACACTGCGCTCGATACCTCGGGCGTGGGCAACCTCGCGGAGGCCGAGCGCGTGCTGCGGCACACCGACCTTGTGCTGTGTGACCTGAAATTCCTTTCCAAAGCGGAGTACCACAAATACTGCCGCGCGGATATGGCGCAGGTCGAGCGTTTTTTGCAGCTGACCGCCATGAAGGGCGCGCCGCTCTGGGTGCGGCATGTGGTCGTGCCCGGGCTGACCGACAGCCTGGAAAACCTGCGGCTGGTCAAGGCGCATGCAGAACGCTTCCCCAATCTGCAAAAGCTCGAGTTCCTGCCCTTCCACAAGCTGTGCATCGAGAAATACGATCGGCTGGGCATCGAATTCCCCCTGCGGGATACGCCTGCGATGAATGAGGCATGGCTCAAGCAGCTGCTGGAAAAACTGTAAACAAAAAAGCGAGGGATCACCCCTCGCTTTTCTGTTTTATGTAGTGGTTCAGCCCTCCGTAGGGGCTTCCTTCTCCGGCCGGCGGCCGCAGAAATGCACCTCATACCGCTGCATACAGTCCTCGATCACCCTGACCGCATCCTCGCGTGTCAGCGCATCCGAAGTGGTTGTATGCTTGTGCTCCAGGCCCTTGTACACCTCAAAGAAATGAGAGATCTCATTTGCGTGGTGCGGCGGCAGTTCGCTGATATCGTGGTAAAAATTCCACGTCGGGTCGCCGAACGGCAGCGCAATGATCTTGTCGTCAATCTCGTCGTCGTCGATCATGCGGATCACGCCGATCGGATAGCAATCGACCTCCACCAATGGATCGAGCGACTCGGTACACAGCACCAGCACGTCCAGCGGATCGCCGTCATCCGCGTAGGTGCGCGGAATAAAGCCGTAATTTGCCGGATAGTGCGTAGAGGTATATAAAATGCGGTCCAGCCGCAGCAGGCCGGTCTGCTTATCGAGCTCATATTTTTTCTTGCTGCCTGCGGGGATCTCGATCACCGCGGTGAAGCGCTCGGGGGTGACACAGCGCGGGTCGATGTCGTGCCAGATGTTTCTCATGAAAATGCCTCCTCGTATGCTTCTTGAAACCAGTATACCAGACCATCCACAGCCCCGCAAGACGGCCGCGCGGAAAAGAAAATAGAATTTTACAGGATTTTTACAGAAAAATACATTGTTCCTACGCAAAAATACAGTATAATGTTAATATACTGATTTATAATATGGCCGCGTGCGCGCTTTCCGCGGCCCAGACGCAAAACAGGGGGATATTCAGCATGACACAGGCAATCTGGGAACAGGGCTATACGCAAAACCGCGAGCTGTCGTGGCTGCAATTCAACGCCCGCGTGCTTGCCGAAGCAGAGGATGACTCCGTGCCGCTGCTCGAACGGTGCAAATTCCTATCCATTTTTACGAGCAATCTGGATGAATTCTTTATGATCCGCGTGGGCAGCCTGTGCGATATGGCCGCTGTGGATAAAAATCATGTTGATAACAAATCCGGCATGACCGCCAGGGAGCAGCTCCGCCGGATCTACGCTGCGGTCGAACCGCTGTACGAGCGTCGGGACCGCGCCTTTGCCGACGTGGACAAACGCCTGCGCGCCGAGGGACTGCGCCGCCTCGCCATCAGCGAGCTGGAGCCGGCCGAGCATAAGTATATCAAGCAGTATTTTAAAAACGTGGTTGCGCCCGTCCTCTCGCCGCAGATCGTGGACGCGCACCATCCCTTCCCGCATCTGGAGGGCAAGGTGCTGCACATTGCCGCGCTACTCGGCCACAAAAAGAACGAGCGACTCGGCCTGCTGCCCGTTCCCGCCTCCCTGCCTGCGCTGGTGTTCCTGCCCGGGGAGGAAGCGCGCTATGTCCCGATCGAGGATATTCTGCTCGAATACACCGGCAGTGTATTTGAGATGTACGACGTGCTGGAAAAGGCCGTATTCTGCGTCACCCGCAACGCGGATATCAACCCTGACGACGAGACCTTCGGCGCAGAGGAGGGCGACTTCCGCAAGAAAATGGAGAAGCTGCTTCGCCAGCGCCGCCGGATGGCGGTCGTGCGCGTTGAACTGAACCGGCCGATCAGCGATCATTTTAAGGAATACTTCCGCAGCCGCTTCGACGTGGCGGACGCGCAGATCTTTCTGTCCCGCAAGGCGCCGCTCAAGATGGGCTATGCGTTCTCGCTGGGCGAGCACCTGCCGGAAAAGCAGCGCGCCGCGCTGTCCGAGCCGCCGTTTGCGCCCCAGCAGCCCGCAATGCTGCCCGCGGGGCAGAGCCTGCTCAAAACCGCGCTTAAGCGCGATATCCTGCTTTCCTATCCATACGAAAGCATGGAGCCGTTTTTGCAGATGATTCGTGAAGCGGCGAACGATCCCGCCGTACTGTCCATCCGCATCACGATCTACCGTCTGGCCCGCAAAGCCAAGCTGGTGGAATACCTGTGCGCCGCGGCCGAAAACGGCAAGGATGTGACCGCACTGATCGAGCTGCGCGCCCGCTTTGACGAGCAGAACAACATCGACTGGTCCGAGCGCATGGAGGAGGCCGGATGCAAAATCATCTACGGCTTCGAGGACTACAAGGTTCACTCCAAAATCTGCCTGATCACCCGCAAGGAACGCGGCACCGTGCGCTACATCACGCAGGTCGGCACCGGCAATTACAACGAGAAAACCGCGACGCAATATACCGACGTTTCGCTTATCACCTCGGATGAATCGATCGGCGCGGACGCGGGCGCATTCTTCAACAACATGGCGCTGGGCAATCTGGAGGGCAAGTATGAGCGCCTGCTGGTCGCGCCCACCAGCCTGAAAAACAACATCCTCGCGCTTATGGATGAGCAGATCGCCAAGGGCAGCGAGGGCTACATCCTGCTCAAGTTCAACTCGCTGACCGATATCGATGTCATCGAAAAGCTACGGGATGCGTCCTGTGCAGGCGTCAAGATCGAGATGATCGTGCGCGGCATCTGCTGCCTGCTCCCGTGCATCAAGGGCCATACCGAAAACATCACGGTCACGAGCATTGTGGGCCGTTTTCTCGAGCATTCGCGCATCTATGTATTCGGCCGCGGCGCGGAGGAAAAAATGTATATCTCCTCCGCCGACCTGATGACCCGCAACACCGAACGGCGGGTGGAGATTGCCTGCCCGATCGATTCCGCCGAGGTGCGCGCGCGGCTACACGATATCCTGTATGCCATGCAGCACGACACGGTCAAGGCGCGCGTGCTCCAGCCGGACGGCACCTACTGCAAAAAGCCGCCCGTGCCCGATCCGCTGTGCGCGCAGGTGCTGCTCATGCAGCAGGCTATCAATCAGGCGCGCGAACAGGCCGCGCATCCGGAACCGCCCGAAACCGGCTGGAAAAAGCTGCTGGGCCGTTTGTTCGGCAAGAAGGATTGAGCCGGCGCAACGAAACCCGTCCTGCAACGAGCAGACGGCTCATTGGTAAGCGCTTAATAACCACCCGCCTATAAAAAAGAGACAGAATCTGAGACAATACTACCAGGACTCGAAAAGCTCACGGTGAGTCTATCGAGAGCAAGGACGAGAGGTGTCACAGATGGAATACAAATTACAAGTGCGGGAAGAATACCGTCTGCAGCAGTGGGGACAGATCGTGCAGCAATGCAGAGGAAGAGTTTTAAGCAAATAGCTGTACTTTTTGAGCGTTTTATGGTATAATTTCACCATAAGATGATAAGAAACGGTGGTGTTGGCAATGGGC
>DXDO01000097.1 GCA_019115425.1 Candidatus Agathobaculum merdigallinarum
ATGCTATATTTCGGATAAGTACAAGGAGCTGGTGCTCAAGGCGACCGATATCTCGACCGTCGTCACCGGCCGCCCGTCCGGCCATCCGGTGCGCTCGCTCAAGACCCCGATGGCGCGCAAGTGCCTCGAGCTTGAGAAAATAGGTACCGAGCAGTCGCTCGAGGAGCTGGAGGCCGCGACCGCGGGCTCGCTGCGCAAGGCGGTGCAGGACGGCAACTACGAGGAAGGCACCTTTATGTCCGGCCAGATCGCGGGCATGCTCAAGGAGCTGCGCCCGTGCGAGGACGTGCTGAGAAGCATGACCACAGAGGCAGAGCAACTGCTCAAAAACGCATACAAGCGCTTTGAATAAGGAGATTCGTCATGGGACTTGCAATCGTAACCGGCGGTTCGCGCGGCATCGGCGCGGCCATTTCGGAAAAGCTGGCCGCTGAGGGCCACGATATTGTCATCAACTGCGCGTCGAGCGTGGAAAAGGCCGAGGCGGTCGCGGAAAAGTGCCGCGCGCACGGCGTGAAGGCGGTCGTCAAGCAGTGGGACGTTTCGGATTATAACGCCTGCGCCAAGGCGCTCGCGGAAATCAAGGAAGAACTCGGCGTGCCGTATATTCTGGTCAACAACGCGGGCATCACCCGCGACGGCCTGATGGTGCGCATGAAGGAAGATCAGTTTGACGCGGTCATCCAGACCAACCTCAAGGGCGCGTTCAACATGCTCAGCCAGTGCGGCGCGATGATGATGCGCGCGAAGAAAGGCCGCATCATCAACATCGCTTCGGTTGCAGGTATCGCGGGCAACCCGGGCCAGATCAACTACTCTGCGGCGAAGGCCGGCCTGATCGGCATGACCAAGACCGCGAGCAAGGAGCTTGGCGCGCGCGGCATCACGGTCAACGCGGTCGCGCCCGGATTTATCGACACCGACATGACCCAGGTGCTGCCGGACGCTGTCAAGGAGGGCGCGGTAAAGCAGATTTCGCTCGGCCGCTTCGGCAAGCCGGAGGAGATCGCGGGCGTTGTCGCATTCCTCGCGTCGGACGCCGCGAGCTATGTCACCGGTCAGACGATCATCGCGGACGGCGGCATGATCTGAGACGGCTTTGGCATCACGCTGACAGGAGTCGAGCGCATCCCATATGGGCCGGCATGGCTAAAGGGATTGCAGGCAGAATACGAATGATTTTTGGGGAAGAGGAGTTGCTTTGATGGAACGAGTAGTCATCACCGGTATGGGCGCAGTTACCCCGGTCGGCAATGACGTGCAGACGTTTTGGGAATCGCTCAAGGCCGGCAAGTGCGGCATTGGGCCGATCACGAAATTCGATGTATCCGATTACAAGGTGAAGCTGGCAGCCGAGGTCAAGGACTTCGACGTGACCCAGTATGTGGATAAACGAGAGGCACGCCGGATGGACGTGAACTGTCACTTTGCGCTCGCAGCGGCGCAGCAGGCGGTCGATCAGGCGGGGCTCAAGGAGGGTAATTTCGACCCCTACCGCACGGGTGTGATCTACGGCTCGGGCGTAGGCGGCCTTGCCGTCGCGGAAGAAGAGATCCCGAAGCTCAAGGAAAAAGGCCCAGGGCGTGTTTCCCCACTGTGCATTCCGGAGATGATCGCCAATATGGCGGCGGCTTATATCTCCATGCGTTTCGGCTTTAAGGGCGAGAATTTCTGCCCGGTTTCGGCCTGTGCGACCGCGAACCACTCGATCGGCGAAGCGATGCGTGCGATCCGCCACGGATATCAGGATATCGTCCTGTGCGGCGGCACGGAGAACGGCATCATCCCGATTGCGCTGGCGGGCTTTTCCAACATGAAGGCTCTGCATACGGGCGACGACCCGACCTGCGCTTCCATCCCGTTTGACGCACGCCGTTCGGGCTTTGTCATGGGCGAGGGCGCGGGCTGTCTCGTGCTCGAGAGCCTGACGCATGCCCAGGCGCGCGGCGCAACCATCCTTGCAGAGGTCGCGGGCTACGGCGCTTCGGGCGACGCATACCACATCACCAGCCCGGCCCCGGAAGGGGACGCGGCGGCGCGCGCGATCCGCGGCGCGATCGAGGACGCGGGCCTGACCCCGGCGGATGTGGACTATATCAATGCGCACGGCACTTCCACCCCGCTCAATGAAAAATACGAGACCATCGCCATCAAAAAGGCGTTCGGCGATGCGGCATACAAGGTAAAGGTGTCCTCCACCAAGTCGATGACCGGCCATCTGCTGGGCGGCGCGGCGGCGGTCGAGGCGATCGCCTGCGTCATGGCGATCCGCGACGGCATCATCCCGCCCACCATCGGCTATCAGGAGCCGGATCCGGAGTGCGATCTGGATATCACGCCGAACGAGGCGGTTCACATGCCGGTGAACGTGGCAATCTCGAATTCGCTGGGCTTCGGCGGCCATAATGCCTGTATCCTGATCAAGAAGGTGTAAATAGAATGGATATCAACGAACTGAAAGACGTTGCACTCGAGCTGATGAACGCGCTGAAGGCAAAAAATCTCGGCGAGGTCGAGCTTGAGATGGACGACGTGAAGATCAAGATCAAATCCGCGCCGCCGACGCCGGTCGTACCGGTTGCCGCTGCGCCTGTGGCCGCTGCTGCGACGCCGGTTGCCGCGCCTGCCGCTGCGCAGGACGAGGCCGCTGCGTCCCCCGCGGAGGAGCTGCCGGCAGGAACCGAGGTCAAGAGCCCGCTGGTGGGCACCTTTTATTCTTCTCCCGCGCCGGATGCGCCGCCGTTCGTTCTGGTCGGCCAGAAGGTTAAGGAGGGCGACACGCTGTTCATCATTGAAGCGATGAAGACTATGAACGAGGTCAAGTCCCCGTGCGACGGCACGGTTTCGCGCATTCTCGCGCAGCCGGGCGATATGGTGGAGTATAACCAGACGGTCGCAATCATCGAATGAGTATAGGGGGCTTCAAAAGCCCCCTATATACGGGATGCGGTTCCAGTAGAAACCGCATCCCGATACCCGAATGACGCCGCCCAAGGCGGCTGAGTCGAGGTATAAAAAGTCAGGCGCATGTCCTGACTTTTTATGAGATTGCCGCGGTGCGGCAATTTTCTGTTATATGCTGCGCTGCGCGCAGGGGAGAAACAGGACGAAAAATGCGGCAGATTGCATAAAAAAGCAGGCGGTTTTTCCGGTATTTTGCGAAAGGCCTTGTGCTCGACAGGAAAGAGGTATAATATATATGCTGAATAAAGAACAGATCATGGAAATCCTTCCGCACCGTCCGCCCATGCTGCTGGTGGATGAGATCCTCGAAATGGACGAGGAGCACGCGGTCGGCACGCTGCATCTGACCGGAGACGAGTTCTTCTTCCAGGGACACTTCCCGGGCAACCCGATCATGCCCGCGGTGTTCCGGCTGGAGGCGCTTGCGCAGGTCGGCGGTGTGGCGCTGCTTTCCATCCCTGAGTTCCGCGGCAAGACCGCGGTATACACCGGCATCGACAAGGCCAAGTTCCGCGCGATGGCAAAGCCGGGCGATACGCTGCGTCTGGAAGTGAAGTTCGTCAAGCGCCGCGGCCCGATGGCGGTGGCCGAGGGCGTCGCTTGGGTGGGCGACCAGAAGGCGGCCGAGGCGGAAATCAAGTGCATGGTCATCATGGACTAAGGCGGGAGAACGTATGTTTCAAAAGGTACTCATTGCCAACCGCGGCGAGATCGCGGTGCGCATTATACAGGCTTGCCGCGATCTGGGCGTGATCGCGGTCGCCGTGTATTCCGAGGCCGACCGAGAGGCGCTGCATGCGCAGATCGCGGACGAGGCAGTCTGCATCGGTCCGGCGCGCGCGGCGGACAGCTATCTGAATATGAATAACATCATTTCGGCGGCGCTGGCATCCGGCTGTCAGGCGATCCATCCGGGGTTTGGCTTTTTGTCCGAAAATCCGGATTTTGCCGAGCGGACGACCCAGGCGGGTCTGGCGTTCATCGGGCCAACCGCTGCGACGATCCGGCTGATGGGCGACAAGTCCGAGGCAAAACGCAACGCGATCGCCGCGGGCGTGCCGGTCGCGCTGGGCACGGACGGCCCGCTGCGCGATTTTGACGAGGCCATCACCGAGGCTGAGCGCATCGGCTACCCCGTTATGCTCAAGGCGGCGTCCGGCGGCGGCGGCAAGGGCATCCGCGTGGCGCGCAGCGTCAAGGACCTGAAGGACGCTTACGACAGCGCCGCGGCCGAGGCGATCGCCAACTTTGGCGACGGCCGTCTTTACATGGAAAAATACATCGAAAATCCGCGCCATATCGAGGTACAGATCCTCGGCGACCATTACGGGAACGTGGTGCATTTGTTCGAGCGTGAATGTTCGGTGCAGCGCCGCCACCAGAAGCTGATCGAAGAAAGTCCGTCCGCATTCGTCACGCCCGAACTGCGGGAAAAAATGACGCAGGCGGCTGTCAGCCTTGCCAAGCGCGTGGGTTACCGCAATGCGGGCACGATCGAATTTCTGGTCGACAGCGACCGCAATTTCTATTTCTGCGAGATGAACACCCGCATTCAGGTCGAGCATCCGGTCACCGAGCAGGTGACGGGCGTGGATCTGGTATGCGAGCAGATCCGCATCGCGGCGGGCGAGCCGCTCTCCTTTGGACAGGAGGATCTCACGCTGCGCGGTCACGCGATCGAGTGCCGCATCAATGCGGAGGACCCGTCGCGTAATTTCGCGCCCTGCCCGGGCACGCTGGAATCCCTGCATCTGCCGGGCGGGCCGGGCGTGCGTATCGATTCCGCGGCGTATCAGGGCTATACGATCCCGCCGTTTTATGATTCCATGATCGGCAAGCTGATCGTGTACGGCGCGGATCGCACACAGGCGATCGACCGCATGCGGCGCGCGCTGGCCGAGACGCTGTTCGAAGGCGTTGTGACCAGCACGGATTATCAGATGCACATTTTGTGCTCCAAGGCATTTGAGGATGCGGATTTCAACGTCAATTCCATCGCAAACGGCGATTTTGATTCGTAAGGAAGGGGGATAAGTATGGGACTGATCGACCTTTTTCAGAAAACACGCGAGACCTCTATGGAGATGAAGCCGCAGGAGGATGACACCGTCAAGGTGGTCAAGTGCAAGGGCTGCGGCGCAGAGCTGAAAGCCTATGTATACGGCAAAAACCTGTACGTCTGCCCGCACTGCGGCCGCTACGGGCGCCTGCTTGCGCGCACGCGCATCCGCCAGATCGCGGATAAGGACAGCTTTGAGGAGCTGTTCGGGAATCTGGCCCCGGCGGACCCGATCGACTTTCCGGGCTACGCGGAAAAGACCGCGGAGCTGGCCGAAAAGGTGGGGATGCCGGACGCGGTCAAAACCGGCGTGTGCAAGATCGGCGGCGTGGAGACCTGCATCGGCGTGATGGACAGCCACTTCATGATGGCATCCATGGGTTCGGTCGTGGGCGAAAAGCTCACACGTCTGTTTGAGTATGCAATCGAAAAGAGCCTGCCTGTGGTGATCTTCACCTGCTCGGGCGGCGCGCGCATGCAGGAGGGCATGTACTCCCTGCTGCAGATGGCCAAGGTGTCTGCCGCTGCAAGACGGCATTCGGACGCGGGATTGCTGTATATCACCGTGCTGACCGACCCGACGACCGGCGGTGTGACCGCCTCGTTTGCCATGCTGGGCGACATTATCCTTGCTGAACCGCGCACGACCATCGGCTTTGCGGGACGCCGCGTGATCGAAGGCACGATTGGTCAGACCCTGCCGGACGATTTTCAGTCCTCGGAGTTCTTGCTATCGCACGGCTTCTGTGATAAAATAGTTCCGCGCAATCAACTTCGGGAAACGCTGGAGACCCTTTTGAAGCTCCACTGCGGCCCGAAGGCAAAGAAATGGCAGGTGCGGCGTCATGGCTAACAAACCGGCAAGTGAAAAAATGCGCATCATCCACGATACCAAGCGGCCGATGATGAGCGATTATATCAATGAGCTGTTTGATGGCTTTGTGGAGCTGCACGGCGACCGCTATTTTGCTGACGACCATGCGATCATGGCAGGCATTGGCTATTTTAACGGCATTCCAGTGACGGTGATCGGCCACCGGAAGGGACGCACCATTGAGCAGAATATGGATGCAAACTTCGGCATGGCCAACCCAGAGGGCTACCGTAAGGCGCTGCGGCTCGCGCATCAGGCGGAGAAGTTCCACCGTCCGGTCATCAACTTCGTGGACACCTCGGGCGCATACCCGGGCGTGGGCGCGGAGGAGCGTGGGCAGGGCGAGGCAATCGCCCGCTGCCTGTATGAGTTCATTGAGCTGAAGACCCCGGTGATTTCGATCGTCACGGGCGAGGGCGGCTCGGGCGGCGCGCTGGCGCTGGCCGTGGCTGACCGCGTGCTCATGCTCGAAAACGCGATCTACTCGGTCGTTTCGCCGCGCGGCTGCGCTTCCATCCTGTGGAAGGACCCCAAGCGCGAGGGCGAGGCTGCGGACGCACTGCGCATTACCGCGCAGGATCTGTATGAATTCGGTATGATCGAGGGCATCATCCCCGAGGGGCAGACCAGCGCTCAGCTCATCCGCAATGTGGGGCGCGCTTTGCGCGACCAGCTCGCGGAACTGGCGGCGGAGACGGATGTGGATATCCTGCTGCAAAAACGGTATGAAAAATTCCGCAAGATCGGAGTTTTCAGACAAATAAATCAAGATGAAAACGAAGGAGTGTAATTCCCATGTTTGAAAAGGTATGCGAGATCCTGGCCGACAAGTTCGACGCGGACGCTTCCACCATGACCATGGACACCAAGGTGAAGGAGGATCTGAACGCGGATTCGCTGGACGTTGTGGAGCTGATGATGGATCTGGAGGAGAACTTCGGCGTCACGATCTCCGACGAAGAGGCGACCCAGATGAGCACCATCGGTGATATCGTCAAGTATATCGAGGACCATCAGAACTGATCCGCTGCGAAACAGAGAAAGGCTTCGGAAGTAAAATTCCGAAGCCTTTTTTATATGTGCCTCCAGCCTGGAAAGGATTACAAAAATTTAATTTGCATTGATCTTCTCCTTTTGCTATAGTAAAAGCAAAGGAGGGGATCGCAATGTATGAAAATCTGGATGGGATTCATCGGCCGCTTTATAAAAACCTGTGGGTTTACTGGCTGATGATGCTGGTCGCGCTGGTGCTGTCGCTTATTCCTGGGAATATCGTCATGACGCTGATCGCGCTTGCGGTAAATGTGGTTATGCTGTATCAGGTTTACAGTATGCGCGAGGTATCGGACAGCATGGAGCGCGCATGGCGTGTGCTGCTGGCCGGCCTTGTGCTGACCTTTGGCGGCATGCTGCTGGCACTGCTGGCGCTCGGTTCCGTGCTCAGCATCCTGCTGCTGCTGGTAACGCTTGCAGGCGCGATTGTCATGATCGTTGCGGACTATTATTTTTACGCCGCGCTGGATGATCTGGTGACTGTGCGCAGGTATGATTACCCGGCCGGACGCATCAGATGGTGCTTCTGGCTGTCTATTATCGGGGCGGTAGCTGCGACTGTGCTGAATATAGCCCTGCCGGGCATCGAGAAGGTTATCAGTCTGCTGATTCAGGCGGCGATTCTCGTGCTGCTGTGGCAGTATCTGCAGGCAGTCAAACAAAACGAACAAGATGCATAGAAAAAGGGCCTGTTGCAAAATAGCTTGTCCCAAAAATAATGTACAAAATACGCCCCTCAAAGGAAGTCAAAACAGCTTCTTTTGAGGGGCGATCTATCTTATTGGGCCCGTTTTTTTGTGCAAATTGCTATTGCACTTTTATTTTGCAACAGGCCCTTTTTATGCGTTATGCGCGTTTCAGCCCTGTACGGCGATGGCCTCGACCTCGACCTTTGCGCCCATCGGCAGCGCCGCAACCTGTACGCAGGAGCGCGCCGGCGGGTTTTCAGGGAAGTACTTGGCGTATACGCTGTTGAACGCCGCAAAGTCGTTCATATCCGCCAGGAAGCAGGTGGTCTTGATGACGCGGTCAAACGCCACACCGCCGCGCGCGAGCACGTAGTGCAGGTTCTTCATCACCTGCTCGGTCTGCTCCTCGATGGTGGTCGCTTCGATTTTTCCGGAAGCCGGATTGATCGGGATCTGGCCCGAGGTAAAAATCATATTATTGGCGGAAATCGCCTGAGAGTAGGGGCCGACTGCCGCCGGCGCAAAGTCGGTGTGCAGAACTTGTTTGATAGCCATGATAAAACTCCTCTGATTGGTTTATATTTTGTTTTTGGAAGGATTACTTTTTCCCGCCCTTGACCTTTTTCAGACGCTCGGTATTGGACAGGATCTTTTTGCGGATGCGCACGCTTTCCGGCGTGATCTCGAGCAGCTCATCGTCCGAGATGAACTCGAGCGCCGCCTCGATCGACATCTGGCGCGGCGGGATCAGGCGCAGCGCGTCGTCCGAGCCGGATGCGCGCATGTTGGTCAGCTGCTTTTTCTTGCAGACGTTGACCGCCATATCGTCCCCGCGCGGGTTTTCGCCCACGACCATGCCTTCGTATACCTGCGTGCCCGGGCCGATGAACAGCGGGCCGCGCTCCTGCGCGTTGAACAGGCCGTAGCCGACCGCTTCGCCAGTCTCAAACGCGATCAGCGAACCGGTGGTGCGCTTGGAGATATCGCCCTTGTACGGCTGGTAGCTGTGGAACACCGAGGACAGCACGCCCTCGCCCTTGGTGTCGGTCAAAAACTCGGTGCGGTAGCCGAACAGGCCGCGCGCCGGAATCAGGAACTCGAGGCGCATCCGGTCCGCGCCCTTAGGATTCATCGAGACCAGCTCGCCCTTGCGGAAGCCCATCTTCTCCATGACCGCGCCGACCGCATCCTGCGGCACATCCGCAATCATGCGCTCGATCGGCTCGCACCTTTGCCCGTCGATCTCGCGGAACAGCGCCTTGGGCGCGCCGACCTGGAACTCGTACCCTTCACGGCGCAGGTTCTCGATCAGGATGGACAGGT
>DXDO01000098.1 GCA_019115425.1 Candidatus Agathobaculum merdigallinarum
GAAGCAACGGTATATATTATACCGTATCCTTCCCCGTTTTTCAAGCGATTTTAGGAAAAAAACTTATCCTTAATGCCAAGTACGAACAGCGCGATCACGATCAGCGGCAGAATGTAACTGACATATATGCGCATCCAGTCCCGCACCTTGAGGCCTCCGCCCTCATTGGCCTCCTCTTTGAAGTTCTTCCAGCCCCAGCCATAGCGGGTTGTGCAGAACAGCAGGTAAACCAGCGAGCCAAGCGGCAGCCAGATGTTGGATACCAAAAAGTCCTCCAGATCGAGCACTGCCGAGCCTGCGCCAAACGGCTGGAAGCCCGACCACACATTGTAGCCAAGCACGCAGGGCAGGGACAATACGATAATGAGCACGGCGTTGATCAGCGCTACCTTTTTGCGGCTCCAGCCGGTCATATCCATCCAGCAGGACATGATGTTTTCAAATACTGCCAGTACGGTAGAAAACGCTGCAAACGCCATGAACACAAAGAACAGGGTGCCCCACAGGCGGCCAAGCGCCATGTGGTTGAAGATGTTCGGCAGGGTGACGAAAATCAGGTTCGGGCCGCTGTCCGGCGATACACCGAAGGCGAAACAGGCCGGAAAAATGATTAGGCCCGAGGTGAACGCCACAAAGGTATCCAGAATGGCAACGTTGACCGCCTCGCCGAACAGCGCGCGGCTCTTGCCGATATAGCTGCCGAAAATCGCCATCGCGCCGATGCCGAGCGAGAGCGTGAAGAACGACTGGTTCATTGCATTGACGATTACATTGGTAATACCCGTCTCCTTCATACGCTCAAGGTCAGGAATCAGATAAAACTTTAGGCCTTCGGACGCCCCTTCCGTCATGATGCTGTTGATGGCAAGAATCACCATGATCGCCAGCAGCGCCAGCATCATTACCTTGGTCACGCGCTCCAGACCGCTTTGCAGGCCGAACGAGTTGATTGCAAAGCCTGCAATGACCACGATCACCATGCAAAGCGCCATAACCCCCGGCTGACTGAGCATTTCGGGAAACGAAGCTTCCACGCCCGCAGTGTCCAGGCCTTCAAAGCGACCGGCCGCCATCTGGTAGAAATAGTACAGCATCCAGCCGCAAACCGTGGTGTAAAACATCATCAGCAGATAGTTGCCGATCAGCGCAATGTAGCCATGGATATGCCATTTGGTTCCTGGCTTTTCCAGCGCCTGATACGCGCGCACCGGACTTTTCTGGCTCGCGCGTCCAACCGCAAATTCCATCGTCATGATCGGAAGGCCGAGGATGAGCAGGAAGATGATGTAGCAAACGACAAACGCGCCGCCGCCGTACTGTCCTACCAGCCACGGGAACTTCCATACATTGCCCACGCCGATCGCACATCCCGCGGAAAGCAGGATGAAGCCAAGGCGCGAGCCGAGTCTTTCTCTTTGCATTGCTTTTTACCCCTTGTTTCTTACGTACTATCTATATCAAAACGCCTGCGGCGCGGATTCGTCCACACCGACGGCGTCTGTTTTCTGACTACCGCGCTCTTTCTTGCGCTTTTGCCGCAGCGCGCGGAAAAAATCGCGGAGTACCGCCGCACATTCCTCCTCCATCACGCCGGCAACTCGTTCCGGCTTATGGTTATACGGCAGTTCAAACAGATTGACCAGCGTGCCGCATGAGCCGGCCTTAGGATCGGATGCGCCGTAATACACGGTTTTAATCCGCGCGTTGATGATCGCACCCGCGCACATCGGGCAAGGCTCAAGCGTAACATACAAATCACACTTATGCAGCCGCCAGCCGCCCAGCTTTTTGCAAGCCTTTTCGATCGCTTCGATCTCGGCATGGTGCAGCGCGTTCTTCTTGGTCTCACGCCGGTTGCGGCCGCGTCCAACGATCTTCCCCTCACATACGACCACCGCGCCGACCGGCACCTCGCTCTCGTCCGCCGCTTTCCGTGCCAGACGCAGCGCAGCCTTCATATATTTTTCCTGTTCGGTCATGATCCTCCTCAAATCTGCGCGAGCAGCCTGGCCTTCGCCTGCTCAAATTCGCTCGGCGTCAAATGTCCCTTTTCATATAAGGCAGAAAGCCGCTCAAGCTGGGCGAGCAAGTCCTCGCCTTCTTGATCTTTGCTGCCAGCACTGCCCTGCAGCTCGGCCGACGACAGCAGGCGATGAAGCGGCTCCCATGCTTCCTTTTGGAACAAGATGGATGCCACCCCGCCATCCGGCCGGTTGAGATCCATACTCACTCTACGCTCGTCGATCTCCTCATATTCCGTGTGGGCGGGTGTCCCCTCTTCCTGAGAAAAATAGATACCGCCGATGATGCCGGCCGCTATGCCGCCGATCAGTCCGATCCCGCTCAGGAGCACCGCGCCCACAAAACCAAGCACAATTGCCAGCAGCGCACCGATCAGCACTGCTTTTCCTGGTTGGATACCGCCCGGTGTACCAGGAAACTGATGGGCCACGCGCTTTACTTCACCGGTCTGCCGAACCGATCGAATCGCCTTCACGGCAATCGCCCCGCATTGGATGATGCGTTTACCGGTATAGATACCGTTGTCACGCTTGAGCAGCACAAGCCGATCCTGCTCACGCCACACGTCCAGACGCGCTCCATCGGGCAGCAGCCCTGCGCCCTGCGCGCACACAAGCATCTCAGTCTTTTCCGGTTTGTCGAGCAGATCGTATACCGGCAGAAATTTGATCCCCCATGCGGACAGTTTTCTGATGTTTTCCGGCGTGCAGGATGCTGTCAGGCTGGCCCGCTCTCCCTGCGGCAGCGTAAACTGCATCCGCACCGGCGGTACCTCAAACTGCTCCAGCAGCCCTTTTTCCCCCAAGCAAACATGCTCGGGTTCCAGTTTTTCCAGACGGCATGTCGCCCGGGGAAAACAAAGCTTGGTCTCGCTTTCCTGCTCTGCCGTGCGGCGGAACAGCCAGTTTTCATCATCCGCAGACACGCTCCAAGACCCTTGTGGCAAGGCCTCCGTACCGGAAACCTCAAAATAGACCCATTCGTTCACAGCGACGCTTTTCATACTCTGATCCTCCTATCAAAAACACCCGTCTCGCGGCGGGTGTTGGATTGCTGCATATGGACGGAGAAAGCGCATCCGCTGCGGGTATCTCCCCTGCCCCAGCCAAAGCAAGCATGCTGCGGAGCAAATCCTTATGGAGGCGCACTCTCGGCTCCGCCGCGGATCATGTATCTCGGCCCTAGGTATGCCTGCCGCCGTCTTTCGGATATGGAAATGCCGATGCCGTGCGCTTATTGCATCATCTGACGCTGGCGGGACAGATTCATTGTACCATCCTGCATTCCAGCCAGATTTTCCAGACAGTTGCCCGTGCCGTATGCCACGCAGGAGATCGCTTCGTCCGCCACATGGGTCGGGATGCCGGTTTTGGACGCAACCAGCTTGTCAAATCCCCAGATCAGCGAACCGCCTCCGGTCATCACAATGCCGTTTGTCGAGATATCGCCGGTCAGCTCGGGCGGCGTGCGCTCAATAACCCAGTGGATCGCCTCAACGATCGTCGCACTGACCTCCTCGAGCGCATCCAGAATCTCGGAGGAATTGACTGTAAACGTACGCGGAAGGCCGGTCATCAGGCAGCGCCCCTTGACCTCCATCGATACCTCTTCCGTACGCGGATACACGCAGCCAATATTTTTCTTGATCAGTTCGGCAGTGCGCTCGCCAATCAATGCGTTGTGTTTGCGGCGGACATACTTGACGATCGCTTCGTCAAACTTATCGCCCGCAATTTTGATCGAGGTGGACTCCACGATGCCGCCCAGAGAAATGACCGCTACGTCCGTCGTACCGCCGCCGATATCAACCACCATGTTGCCGTTCGGCTTTGCAATATCAATGCCCGCGCCGATCGCCGCCGCGACCGGCTCCTCAATCAGGAACACACGCTTCGCGCCAGCCTGCGTGCCCGCATCAATGACCGCACGCTCTTCAACCTCGGTGATAATCGACGGCACACAGATGACCACGTTGGGCTTAAACAGGCGAAACCCCTGTACCTTGCGGATAAACTCCTTGATCATGCGCTCGGTCATCTCGTAGTCCGAGATCACGCCCTCACGCAGCGGGCGGATGGCAATGATATTGCCCGGCGTACGGCCCAGCATCTTCTGCGCCTCCGCACCGACGGACAGGATCTTGCCCGAAACTTTGTCCACCGCGACGACGGAAGGCTCGTTGAGTACAACGCCCTTCCCCTTGACATACACCAGCACGGTCGCCGTGCCGAGGTCAATGCCAATATCGCTTGAAAAAAGCGAGAACTTTCTCGCGATCGTTTCCAGAAAAGAAGCCATATTTTTGATTCATCCTTTTTCGCTCTGTTACCATCAATTTGCAGTAGTTTTATTATACCTCATACATCCATCTGTTTTCAAGGCTATTTGATAATTTATTGCCAAATCGACATCTTTTCCCTCAATTTTGTGGGATATCAGGCGCATCTTCTGCAAGGTCCGCGCGCATACGCGCCTTGAGTGCGCTGTATCGCCGTCCCTTCTGATTGTTGCCCACCATATAGGCGACCGCATCCCCGCTGCCGACGATCACAAGCAGCTGCTTGGCGCGCGTGATCGCGGTGTACAAAATGTTGCGCGTCAATAGACGGCGCGGCAGACCGTCCGACAGGGCAAGCACGACCGCATCAAACTCACTGCCCTGCGATTTATGCACGGTGACCGCATAAGCCAGTTCCAGTTCGTTTAACATATCATATGTATAGGTGGCGATCCGGTCGTCAAACCGCACGACCAGACACTCCTGCTGCGGGAAGATCTGCAAGATCTCTCCCACATCGCCGTTGAACACGCCCATGCCCTGTTCGTCATCCTCGCGGCGCTCCCAGACGATATCATAATTATTGCGCACCTGCATCACACGGTCTCCCTCACGGAACACCCAGTCCCCGAAGCGCTTTTCGAGCTTGTTTTCTGCAGGCGGGTTGAGCGCCTCCTGCAATCTTCGATTGAGCGCGATCGTGCCGCTTCCCTGCCGTTTGGCGGGTGAGAGCACCTGAATCTGCGACGGCACAAACCCGTAATGATTCGGCAGGCGGGTTGCGCAAAGCTGCGTCACGGTCTCGATCACCGCAGTGGGATCGCTGCGCTTCAGCCAGAAAAAGTCCCCGTCTGCGCGCGACGGCACAGGCATCTGCCCCGCGTTGACCGCGTGTGCATTCATCACGATATCCGATTGCTGCGCCTGACGAAAGATCTCGGTCAATCCGATGGTCGGCACGCGGTGTGAGGCGATGATATCGCGCAGGAAATTTCCCGGCCCGACCGGCGGCAGCTGGTCCGCATCGCCGACGAGCACGAGCCGCGCGCCGTGCGGCAGCGCCTCGATCAGCGCCTGCATCAGCGTGATATCAACCATGGAAACCTCGTCCAAAATAACGGCGTCGCACTCCAGCGGATTGGTTAGGTTGCGTGCAAAGCCAATGCGCCCGCCAACGGCAAAGCCCGCCTCGAGCAGGCGGTGAATGGTCTTGGCCTCCATGTCGGTCAGCTCGGACAGGCGCTTTGCCGCGCGGCCGGTCGGGGCGGCAAGCAGCGTATTCAAACCGAGTGCTTCGAATACCTGTAAAATGCCGCGGACAGTCGTCGTTTTGCCCGTGCCCGGGCCGCCCGTCAGGATGACCAGCCCGTTGCGTGCAGCGCAGGAGATCGCCTGCTTTTGCTTATCCGAATAAGCAAACTCGCTGCTGTCCAGCAGTGCGGCAAGCAGCTCCTCCACATCGAAATCGTATTCATAATTGCGCTCGGCCATCTTGCCGAGCATGTCTGCGAGGTAGGTTTCTGCGTCGTGCATCCCGCGCAGATAGACGGCGTCGCGCCCCGCGATATACTCGCGCACCAGCCGCCCGCGCTCAGCAAGGCGGTCGATACTCGCAAGCGCACGATTTTCGTCAAACACCACATCCTCATCCGACAGCAAGGTGCAAACCGCATGTGTCAGCTTTTCCACAGGAATAAAGGTGTGACCATTATCCAAATTGAAGGTCAGCGTATACAGCACGCCCGCATCCGCGCGTTCATCCGAAAGCATTGACAGCCCCAGCTCCATCGCAAGGCCATCCGCGATCTTAAAATCCATATCATAATATGGATCACACAGCAGATAGGGGTTTTCGCACAGTGCGTCGATCGCGCTGTCATGCAGGCGCTTATACAGCAGCGGCGTGAGCGATACCGGCAGGCCATGTTCATTCAAAAAGTCCATCAGCAGGCGCATCTCGCTCTGCTCGATGAACTGACGCCCGATCTCCCGCGCCTTTTTTTCCGTGATGCCGCGAATCTCCGTCAGGCGTTCCGGTTCCTGTGCCAGCACCTCAAAGGTGTCCTCGCCGAAGCGCTCCGCAATGCGGGCCGCCAATCGCGGCCCTACGCCGCGAATCACGCCCGAACCCAAATACTCCGCAATTCCGCGCGCCGACGACGGCAGACGGCGCTCAAATGCCTCGGTAGAAAACTGCTCGCCATAAGACGGATGCGTCACCCAGAAGCCGGTCAGGATCACTTCTTCACCCAGTCCGATATTGGGGAACGTACCGGTTGCCGTCACCTCTGCTCCATTGTCGGATGCAAGGCGCAGCACAGCATAGCCGTTCTCCTGATTATAGAAAACGATCTGCTCTACCGTGCCGCGCACCAACAAATACTCTCTTTCGTCCACGCTCCACCGTTCCTCTTCCCATTATTCCAGATACATGATATCCTGCCGCGCCGCCAAATGTTTTGCGATATTCTGCCCCTGCCCGCTTCCGATCTCCACGAAGGTGATAGAAAGCCCGGGCAGATACTGTCTCCTCACGCGCAGCGCCACGCGGATGAGCTGCTCGCTTGAGGCATCACAGCCGTCTCCGTACAATGTAAGCTCTGCTGAACCATGCAAGCGCAGTATCCGCGCGCTGATCAACTCATAAATCGTATGCAGCAGCGTGTAAAACCCCACGGCCGCAAACACCGCGAGCACAGATTGCCAAAAAACAGACATGAGTTTCCCCTCCTGCTTTCAGGCTATGCCGCGCGTCAAATTCCGGTTCCATATTTACAGGAAACATTGTATCACAAGCGCAACAAAATGTAAAACCAAAACAGATGGCAAAGCCGCCGGAACGAGTTCCGGCGGCCTGCACCTGCCTTACGTCTGATGCTTCGTACACCACTCGGTCAGGTCTTCGCTGTTTGTGCCGCGCATCGGATGCGCGCGTCCGCAGTCTCGCTCATGCGGCGGCAGCGCAATGCCGGACGGAGCACTGTCGTGTGCTTCCTTTTCGCCGCTGCGCGCGGCGACGCTCGGCTTGCTGCGCGCCATCCACTCGAAGTTTTTCTGCGCAGATTCTGCCTGTTGATGGGAAAGTTGACTGTGCTTCATATCTGCATTCCTCCTCGCACTTATTCTGTGCAAAAAGGCGCCGCTGAATCAGGAAAGCTCCGCCGTCCGCGTTATTTAATGCTGCTTTTGCCGATTTTAATTGCATCTGCACAGCATCGACCATGATCTCCATCCAAAAAGACTAATCGCATTATTCTGGGAGCTCCAGCATGCTGAAAACATTCGCAAAGCATATAAAAAGCCTGCCGCAGAACAATACGTCTGCGGCAGGCCTTCAGGGAAAGTCCTTTTGTATGAAAATTAGTCAGCGTTGATCTTGGTAACAACACCAGAACCAACCGTACGGCCGCCCTCGCGGATAGCGAAGCGGAGGCCTTCCTCGATAGCGATCGGGGTGATCAGCTCAACGTCCATCTCAACGTTGTCGCCCGGCATGCACATCTCAGTGCCTTCCGGCAGGGTGATAACGCCGGTAACGTCGGTGGTACGGAAGTAGAACTG
>DXDO01000099.1 GCA_019115425.1 Candidatus Agathobaculum merdigallinarum
CATGTGATTGCCATGTCGGTCCTGCTGCTGAATCTCCGCAAGATTCAGAGCGCCCTTTTGCGGATTTTGGTGGTGCTGCTCGCCGTCTGGCTCCCTCTCAGGAAATCGTCGTTTGTTCAGTAGACATTATATACAATTTCGCGCAATTTCTAACAATGGGTACACTGGGCAACCGTCGGATTGCTTCATGCGTGCCGACCGTAATGCTGTCAAGCGCGCAATACTCCGCGCCGGCGCTGTGGCTTGCACACTGATTGACTGTGCAGCGTATTGCCTTATTGCAATGGGATTTATCCATGAGAAGGACCTCTTTTTTTGATTTCGGCATTAGTATGGTACGTTCGCAGAAGATTATACGGCAAAATTCTTTTTGCATTTTTTCACAAGCATGTTTATGATCGTTTTATCAAAAGAAAAAGGAGACGCCCAAGGCATCTCCTTCACAAAGCACTTTATAAAAGCAATTTACAAACAGTTTTATCTCGAGCCCTCATTGCGATTGCCGATATTCCGGACATTGATAGCGCAGCTTTTTCCGGCTGGAACTGCCGTATTCAATGGCATGTACCGGACAGCCGCAGATACAGGCCATACAGTGCGTGCAGTTCTTTCCCCAAACCGGCTTTCCGTCCACAAGCTGAATATTATGCAGCACACAGTCCGCCGCACACTTACCGCACCCAATACAAGAGTCTGTCGCGTAAAACGGTTTTGCTTTAATGAAAAAACGGTAAAGCATAGTATTAACTGGACCAGATTTAAATTTATCCAACAAGCCTGTTTTATGCGGCGGGAAATCCTCTCCCCTACAGATATATTGGATACCGGATTCGATGCACAGACGGGCCTCTGCAATCATCTTCTGTGCCTGCGCCGGCTCAGGCGCGTGAAACAGCACAATATAATTTTCCGGCATGACGACTTGCAGCACGCCTTTCCAATTAAATCCTTTTTGGCGGCACAGCCGCATGATCCCCGTCTGCGCACACCCGATTTCACTGCCGCAGGTCATGACAAAGTATGCGGCGCGGCTGCCGGTAAAACTGCTCTTTCGCAAAAAATCCACAAAAACATGCGGCAGCTGCCAGCCGTATGTGGGGGCGACAAAAACCCACGGCTTATCAGAATGCAGCTGCGCCGTGCGGCGTTCGCGGATATAGGGAACCGCATCCGTCAAGCTGTCTCCCAGCTTATCCGCAATCATCTGTGCGCAGTATCGGCTGTTGCCCGTACCAGAAAAATAAATAACCATGGTTTTCTCCTCAAATCAATAATTTTTCAGCATGTAAATCACACAAAATCAGATGATGATACCATTGCAGTGGTCGATCTCATGCTGGATGATCTGTGCGGTCCAGCCGGTAAATGTTTTCAAGCGCTCCTGAAACTTTTCATTCTGCCAGCGCACCTTGATCGACTTCCAGCGTTTGGTTTTCCGCGTTCCCGTTAAGGAAAGGCAGCCCTCCTCCGCCTCGTATGGTTCGGATTTTTTGACAATCTCGGCGTTGAATATCACCATATATTCTCCCTCGTTGTCAAACACGATAATCCGCTTGTTCACGCCGATCATATTCGCCGCCATTCCGACGCAGCCCGCCCGATGCGCCCGCAGTGTCTCCAGCAGATCCGCTGCAACCGGCAGATCTGCCGGCGCAGCCGGTTCAGCCTTTTGCGACAGGAAGGCAATATCTTTCATAATTTCCTTTACCACCGGTTATGCTCCTTTTGAAACAGTCTCAAGTATAGTATAGCATACAGCCGTGCAAATTGCACGGCCTTTGCTGCATTGGGAAGATCTGCTGTCAAAATGCTCTGATTTCTGTTATACTGGTCTTAGAACCAAATCAGGAGGACTCCATGGACAAACAGTATGCGTTTGATGCACAACTGAAAAAAGTGCCCGATATAGACGGCGCCTATGTAGAAATCCCTTTCGATGTCAAAAAGGAATTCGGTAAATGCCGCGTTCCGGTGCATGCAACCTTTGACGGCGAGCCATACGATGGGCAGCTGGTCCGGATGGGCACCCCCTGTCATATTATCGGCGTACGCAAGGATATCCGTGCAAAAATCGGGAAGCAGCCCGGAGATTTCATCCATGTGACACTGCGCAAACGGAATACCACATAACAGGGAGAGAGAATGCCATGGCAAAACTGAGGAAAATGCTGGGTCAGGCTGATGACCCGCAAATTATTACGCTGATGCGGCTGATCGAGACGCAAAGCAAGGACACGCTTGCCGCATGGGCTGCGGCCTGCGCAAAGGAAAGGTATCTCGAAATATATGAAAAGGCATATCCGGATGATCGCCGTCTGCGCGAGCTGATCGACGCCGTCACAGCCTACCGGCATGGCAGCCTGACGCTGGCTCAGCTGAAGCCCTTACTTCGGCAGGCGCGCACCATTGCACAAGCGGCGGCTGCACCCGCTGCACAAGCTGCCGCGCGGGCAGTTTCCACCGCCTGTGCGGTTGTGCAAACGCCGACCAATGCGCTGGGCTTTGTATTCTATGGCGCGGCTGCCGTGGCTTATGACAAGGCGGGGCTGAACGCTTCCGAAGAGGAATATCATTCCCTCGCCGCAGCGGAATTTAATACACTTGCCGCATCTCTGCGGGCCGCCTCGGTGCCGGAGGAAGCACACCCTGTCAAGATCAACTGGAACTGCTGAAAAAAGGAACCGGTGTGATATGCCGACCGCATATCACACCGGTTTCCTTGAATAGGACACTCTCATGAATATACTCCAACTTTTTGGACATTTTCAGTCAAATGGAGTAATTCAAAGTCTTATCTTGATTTACCAATTCTTCCAATGTTACAGAGTCTACATACTGGTTTACCACATCGTACAGCCCTCGCCAAAAGCCCAGCGTAATACAGTCTGCCGCACGCGCGCATTCGACCGGATCATGCTCCAGACAGGCCACCGGCGCAAGAGAGCCTTCGGTGATGCGCAGAATCTCGCCCACCGTATATTGCGCTGGGTGGCGGGCAAGCTGATAACCGCCCTGCGCACCGCGCGTGGAGGTCACAAGCCCTGCGCGCGATAGCTGCACGACAATTTGTTCCAGATATTTGGCGGAAACCTCCTGCCGCTTGGAAATGTCGCGCAGCGGGATGTAGCCGGCGGCGTCATGCTGCGCAAGATCGATCATCAGACGAAGTGCATATCTTCCCTTAGTCGAAATCTTCATAAGCATACCCCTTTACATCATTATGCCACAAAATTACTCCATTTTCAAGCACAAATAAACCAATTTAATCGCTTTGCAGGCTGCGGATCACATCCTCAATATGTTGATTGGCCTGTTCAACCTCCCATTTCAGTTCTGTTGCGGACAGGCGCTCGGCGCCGTGTCCTAAAATAATCATCTGCTCCATGCCGTCCGACGTCGCCACGCGCACACGATGCTTGCGGGACAGATCATAGGATGCCTGCTCGATATACATATCCGCGGTTTCGGCTTCCCTGGTGTATACGATATGCAGCCCGTGCCGCTTTTCGATCGAGCCGACGCCGCCTTTGACCTTATACGCGTCAAACACGACGATCAAATGGCATTTCCGCACACTCTGGTAGTTGCTCAAAACGTTAATCAGCGCTTCACGCGCCGCATTGATATCCTCGCCCGCGATATCGTGCAGCTCGTCCCATGCGAAAATGATGTTATATCCGTCCACAAGCAGATAATCATCCGCACGAATGCGGGTAACATATAACTGTTCCAGCGTTGCGGCCTTTTTGCGGCTTTGCTGAAAGGCCTCAAAGCTGCGGTTCTTGATCGGCCCGTAGGTGCGCTCAAACAGGGCGCGCAGCTCCTTGTCATCGTCCATCTCCGTGGAGGCCGCAGCGGACGAACGGCGTACTGATACCGGCTCGGACTCTTCCTCGGGCGTCAGCCGTATACCGGAATCCACATGCGCATGCGCGGCAACTTCATCCCATTTGACGACGTGGCCCGCACCATGCGAGCAGAAAACCGAATCCGCAAGATTGTCGGTGTCACGCTCGGCCTCATACCCAATCGCCTGAATCACCTGCGCCGCATTGTGGCAGGGTGCGTAGCCGTTTGCTGTACAGGACAGGCGGCCGCGTCCCCTGGTGTACGCCGCAACCTCAGTCCAGTAGTTGCGCATCGCAGCAACCGGCGCAGTGCCGGTCAGCACCGTGCTGTCTTTCTGCTGCTGGGGCGGGTCAAAGGTGCCGTCCATGCGTTGGATATCATTCATCGCGCGCCCGACATATTCATCCGGCAGTTCCAGCCGGAAAGCATAGTATGGTTCAAGCAAAATGCTTTCCGCCTGCATCAAGCCGTTGCGCACCGCACGGTAGGTCGCTTCACGGAAGTCGCCGCCTTCGGTATGCTTGACATGCGCACGCCCCGCCAACAGGGTGATCTTCATATCCGTAACCGGAGCACCCGTCAGCACGCCGAGATGCGCTTTTTCCGCCAGATGGGTCAGCACCAGACGCTGCCAATTCAAATCCAGCGCATCTGTCGGGCAGGACGAAGCGAACTGCATGCCGCTGCCCCGCTCTGCCGGCTCCAGCAGAAGATGCACCTCCGCATAGTGCCGCAGCGGCTCAAAATGCCCGATACCGATCACCGGCGCGGCAATCGTCTCCTTGTATACGATGCTGCCTTCGTCGAAAGTAACACTTACGCCAAAGCGCTCTGCAATCAGCCGGGTAAGCACCTCAAGCTGCACCTCGCCCATGAGCCGCAGGTGGATTTCACCCAGCCGTTCGTTCCATACAACGCGAAGCTGCGGGTCCTCCTCTTCCAGCTGGCGCAGGTTTTGCAGCATGGCATGCACATCGCAGCCCTCCGGCAGATTCACCCGATAATTCAGCACCGGTTCGAGTATGGGCGGTATAACACCCGCTTCACTCCCCAATCCCGTGCCCGGACGGGTATGCGTCAGGCCGGTAACGGCGCACACCATACCCTGCTCGGCTTTTTCCACCGTCTGATACTTTTCGCCTGAATAGATACGAATTTGATTAACTTTTTCCTGCCAGCCGCCGTCCTCCCCGCCGGTTAATTGCGTGCGCACTTCCAGCGTCCCTGCGGTGATCTTCAGATAAGACAGACGGCTGCCCTGCGCATCCCGCGCAATCTTAAACACCCGCGCGCCGAAAGTATCCCCGCGCTGCGGCGGCCTGCCATATCGGTCGATCCCGTCAAGCAGCTCCCCCACACCATCCAATTTGAGCGCGGAGCCAAAATAACAGGGGAATATTTTTCGTGCGGCCGCCAGAGCCGCTATCTCGTTTTCTGCAACGGCTCCGGATGCCAGATAGCGCTCCAGCAGCTCTTCATCGCACATGGCAACCTCTTCCGCCATACTGTCCGGCGCGCTGAAATCCACACAGTTCCCGCTCAGCCTGGATCTCAATTCTGCAAGAAGCGCGGCGCGATCCGTGCTCTGGATATCCATTTTATTGATGAAAATGAAAACAGGGATCCGATGCCGCTCCAACAGGCGCCACAGGGTTTCGGTATGGGCCTGCACGCCGTCTGTACCGCTGACTACTAAGACCGCATAGTCCAGCACCTGGAGCGTCCGCTCCATTTCCGCGGAAAAATCCACATGTCCGGGGGTGTCCAGCAGTGTAACGGCTGTACCGGAAAGCGTCAGCTGCGCCTGCTTGGAGAAAATGGTGATGCCGCGTTCACGCTCCAGTGCAAACGTATCCAAAAAAGCATCCCGATGATCCACGCGCCCGAGTTTTTTCAAAGCGCCGGACTGAAACAGCATCGCTTCGGATAAAGTGGTTTTGCCGGCGTCTACATGGGCAAGAATACCGATTACTAGTCGTTTCATAGCTGCCTTCCCGTTGAGTATTTTGTTTTATTATAGCAAAAAAGCTGCTTCGGTACAAGACGCCCCTGATAGATATCGAAAAGTATATTTATCCCAAACTTCCATGCAAAAAGAACATTTTTCGCCTGGTTTTTCTATATTTCAAACGAAATACACAGCATTTGCCATGAAGAACAGCAATTTCATCTTATATCGAACGATTTTGCGCACATCATACTATCAGCAAAACCCCAAAACGAAAACAAAGGAGAGAAAAATCATGACGAACACGAAAAATGGCTCCAATCAGGGTATGGTTCCGGAAGCTCGCGCTGCAATGGATCGCTTCAAGATGGAGGCGGCAGCCGAGGTTGGCGTGAACCTGAAGCAGGGCTATAACGGCGATCTGACCTCCCGTCAGGCCGGCTCGATCGGCGGCCAGATGGTCAAGAAGATGATCGAATCCTACGAGCAGAACCTCGCAAGCCAGGGCTAAGCTGCCAAAACAGCAAGGGCGCGGTTTCCAAGAAATATTGGAAACCGCGCCCTTATTTAATACCATATGCACAGAGTTCAATCAGGCCCGCCACTCGGCGAAAATCTGCTCTGCTTCGGTCGCACTGGACACTGCAACCAGCTTATCCGCCAGCTCCTTGCACTCGGCATACGAATGCGCCGCCAGATCTGCCTTTGCCGCGAGCATCGCCGAAGCCGACATGGAGAGGTTGGTCACACCCAGGCCGCACAGCACAGGCGCCATGCCCGGCGTACCGGCCATTTCACCGCATACGCCGACCTCGATGCCGTTTTCATTCGCTGCCTTGGCAGTCATACCGATCAGGCGCAGCACGCCCGGATGCAGCGGACGATACAGGTAAGAGATCTTTTCGTTGATGCGGTCAACCGCACAGGAATACTGGATCAGATCGTTTGTACCGATCGAGAAGAAGTCTACCTCCTTGGCCAGCACATCCGCACAGACCGCTGCCACCGGAATTTCGATCATGATACCGACCTTAACGTCCGGATTGAACGGTACGCCCTCGGCCGTCAGCAGATCCTTCGCCTGCTGCAAAATCTGCTTAGCATTGCGGATCTCCTCAATGGACGAAATCATCGGGAACATGATGCGCAGATCGCCAAACTTGGCCGCACGCAGCAGCGCACGCAGCTGAGTCAGGAACAGGTCGGTTTTGTTCAGGCAGATACGGATTGCACGGTAGCCCAGGAAGGGGTTCTGCTCCTTCTCGAGCTCAAGCGCCGGCACTTCCTTATCGCCGCCGATATCCAGTGTACGGATAATGACCGGCTTGCCCGCCATCGCCTCGCAGGCCTTCTTGTAAGCGTCGAACTGTTCTTCCTCGCTCGGCAGATCGTCACGATCCATAAACAGGAACTCTGAACGGAACAAGCCGACGCCTTCGCCGCCCAGCTCCGCGACGCGCACCGCGTCGTCCGGCTTGCCGATGTTGCCTTCGATCACGATCCGGCGGCCATCGCTCGTCGCACCCGCACGGTCCTTAAACTGCGCGAGCATCGCCTTGCGCTCGTCCTCCGCCTTTTTCTTCTCCTCAAACTGCGCAAGCGTCTCTGCATCCGGATCTGCAATGACTTCGCCGGCCACGCCGTCCAGCAAAAGATCGGTGCCGTCCTCAATGCCATCCACCTTATCTCCCGCGCCGGCAACCGCCGGAATGCCCATGGAACGCGCCATAATTGCCGAATGGCTGGTGCGTCCGCCAATGCGCGTGATAAAGCCGACGACCGGCTTGGTGCCGATCTTCGCCGTATCGGACGGGGTCAGGTCGTTTGCAATAATGATGCAGGGCTCGGTGATCAGATCGATCGCGTTGTCCGCAATGCCTTTGAGGTTTTTCAGCACGCGCTGCGAAATATCGCCAATATCGGCGGCGCGCGCCTGCATGTATTCGTCATCCATAGCGCGGAACATCGCTTGGAAATTTTCACAGTTGACAAAGCACGCGTATTCCGCACAAACCATTTCGTCCGCAACCAGATTGGTCATGCCCTCTACAAAGTCCGGATCGTCCAGCATGAGCAGATGCGCGTCAAAAATTTCCGCTTCCGATGCACCGATGTTTTTTTCCGCCTCGTCGCGCAGCGCCTGGATCTGATTCTTGGCTTTTTCCACCGCGTCCAGCACACGCTGCTGTTCTGCTGCGACGTCGGTAATTGTATTTTTCACAACCGTCAGGTCGGCTTCTTTAATTACCAGCGCTTTCGCATGCGCAAGGCCCTCGGAAACACCAATTGCTTTAAATTTAACCATTTGTATCTCCCTCTCACTTCTTGTATTTCTTCTACAAAATCCAAGCTGTTTTCCTCCTTAATATCGTACAATATTTCTCGGCTTGCGTCAAGTGCAAGAAGCAATTTTCAAAAAAGTTGAGGATTTTGAAAAATTCCATGACTTGTCCCGACATTTTCTGCTATACTGAAAGAAATCCAGTCACTCATTGAAGGAGGAACGACAAACATGGCAAATCGCTGCACACACATCCCTGAAATCATGCTGCCCCGCGAGAGCACGGATCTTTCCAAGTGGGCGGTCATTGCATGTGACCAATACACTTCCCAGCCCGAATACTGGGCGGAGACCGACCGCATCGTCGGCGGCGCGCCGTCCACGCTGCGCCTGACGCTGCCCGAAGTCTATCTGGAGGACGCCGACGTGCAAGCGCGTACGGAAAAAATCCACGAGACCATGCGCCAGTACATAGCCGACGATACCTTGCGCACACTCCCTGCCGGCGTCGTGCTGACTGAACGCTGGTCGGGCGGCACTTGCCCGCGCCGCGGCATTGTGCTTGCGGTCGATCTGGAGGCCTACGAATACACCCCCGGTTCCGCATCCCTTATTCGGCCCACGGAAAAAACCGTTGTCGAACGCATCCCTCCACGCCTGAAGGTGCGCGAGGGCGCGTGCCTGGAACTGCCGCACATTATGATCCTGATCGACGATCCGGACCGCAGCATCATCGAACCGCTGTTTGAGAAAACGGATTCGCTTGAAAAGCTGTATGACACCGACCTGATGCAGAACGGCGGCCATATCACCGGCTGGTTCATCCCCAAGGGTGCGGAAACCGACGCGATCGAAGCCGGCTTGGAAGCCCTGTGCGACCGTGAGACCTTCAACAAAAAGTACGGCTGCACGGATGCGCAGGCGCTTCTCCCCTACGCTGTCGGCGACGGCAACCATTCCATGGCGACCGCCAAGGCTTATTGGGAGGAGGTTAAGCAGGGACTATCCGCAGAGGAGCAGGCAAACCATCCCGCTCGATTTGTATTGGTTGAAGTGGTCAATATTCACGATGAAAGCCTGATCATCGAGCCGATCCACCGCGTGCTGTTCGACGTGGAAACGGACGATCTGCTGAGCGGCTTGACCGCCTTTTATGAAGCGCAGGGCTGCAAGGCATATGTGGCGGATCAAGCGCCGAACCGCGCAGGCGCACACTGCTATCCGTTCTATTCGGCTGAAAAATCCGGTGTTTTTGTTGTCGAGAACCCGAAATGGTCTATTCCGGTCGCCACCATGCAGACCGGTCTGGATGCTTATTTAGACCAGCACAGTACAGCCAGGATCGACTATATCCATGGTGTGGATGTTGCGCAATCCTTGGGGAAAAAGCCGGGTAATATCGGCTTTATCCTGCCCGACATTGCCAAGAACGACCTGTTCCGCGGTGTGGTCTTTGACGGTGTGCTGCCCCGCAAAACCTTCTCCATGGGCGAAGCGCACGAAAAGCGCTACTATATGGAAGCCAAAATGATCGTAAAATAAGTTATCCTTCGGACGGGGACGCGGCTTTATCGGCCGTGTCCTTTTTCGTCCAACGCAGCACTGCGCTCCCCTTCTCCACCGTGCAGAGCACAAAGGCGGGGGCCAGCGCAAACGGCCGGGCGGGATCAAAGGGACAGCGCAGCACCAGTTCGGAACCGTCAATCTCTATTTGCACCGTACCGCTGCTAAGCAGATTGTCGAGCACTTCGTCTCCCGTCCATATGGGAGGAGGCGCAGCATTTTTGATTGATTCCGGTCTTTCTTCTTCAGAATGCCTTATGGGAGACGGCGGCCTGTCCTGCCGCGGGCTGTCCGACAGGTAAAACCGTTTTGGCGGCGTCTGCGCGCATCCCGCTGCCTTCAGCGTCTCCCGCGAAAGATGCCGTTCCAGCCGCAGCCTGCCGTTTATGGGTTCAGGCAGGCCGACAAGCAGCGGTCCCCCACCGGTTTCCCCGTAACAGCGCAGCAGCGCGGGGCCGTCTGCCGGACAGGCGCAGTCCAATTTGACCTGCACACCATAGGCATCCGGCAGCCAGGAAATCTTCCCCACCGGTTGCTCCGAAAAGTACACCTCCGCCTGCACAGCCATCCCTCCCCAAAAACGAAGCGCGTATCCAATAAAGGATACGCGCTTTTTGATGACAATATGACGTTCAGCCCTGTACAGATCCCAAACCGAAGCTGACGGCCAGCGCCTCGTCCACATGACGCATCGCATTCTCGTCAAGCGAACCCATCTTCTCCCGCAGACGCCGTTTATCCAGCGTGCGGATCTGCTCGGTCAGGATGATAGAATCCTTGGTCAAACCGTAGTTCGGCGCGCCGAGCGTAATATGGGTCGGCATTTTTGCTTTATTGACCTGCGATGTAATGGCGGCGGCGATCACTGTCGGGCTGTAACGGTTACCGACGTTGTTCTGCACGATCAGCACGGGACGGATACCGCCCTGCTCACTGCCAACCACTGGGCTGAGATCGGCGTAGTAAATATCTCCCCGTTTGATGCTGGTATCCACTTTGGTTCACACTCCGATGAAATAGATTTGCGGTTTGTCCGCAAACCTATTTTCCCCACGCCGCCAGAAAATATAACAGCGGTATAAAAAATATGCCGGCGCGGGAATGCGAGGATTTCTCCCCGCTTCATCCTATGCCGGCAGAGAAACGATTGTCATTCAATGTAAAAACGGGGCACGCGGCGGCTCACAGCACATATCACCTCATAGGAGATCGTATCCGCCGCTGCGGCCACATCCTCGGCGGTCCAGATTTCCGGCCCGAATACCGTTACCTCGTCGCCGCGGCACAGTTGCACGTCATCCGGCACCCGTGCCATGCACATATCCATGCAGATGCGTCCGAGTACGGGCGTTTTTCTTCCGCCAAGCACCACATGGGCCCTTCCCGATCCGGCTCGAAGATAACCGTCCGCATAGCCCATGGAGATCACTGCCACACGAGTCGGCTCGTCCGTCTCGAAGGTGCGGCCGTAGCTGACCGTGGTATGCGCCGGAATATCACGCACCTGCACCACGCGTGCCTTGACGGTCATCGCGGGCCTCAAATCGAGCGCAGGCGGAACAGACGCATCCGGGCGGCAGCCGTACAGAATGATGCCTGCGCGAGTCATGGTGCAGTGCATGTTCTCATAATGCTGGATGCCGCCGCTGTTAGCACAGTGGCGCAGCGGCAAATCAAGTCCGGCCTTCCGCAGGCCTTCACATATGTCCGCAAAGCGCTGATACTGCAGCTCGGTATACGCTTTGCCGACCGGCACGTCAGACACTGCAAAATGCGTGAAAATCCCCTCGGAGCGCAGTCCCGGCAGCGCCGCGCAGTCCAGAATATCCCGCACAGTCTGCGCATATGCCCACGACGGGAATCCCAGCCGCGTCATGCCGGTATCCAGCTTATAATGTACCGTGATCGCTTCGCCGGTACGAACCGCGGCCTCGCTCAGAAGCCGCGCGGTCTCGCTATCATAAACCGGCGCGGTGATGCGATAGCGGGCAATATCGTCCATATCCGCCGCGTCCACATAGCCAAGGATCAGGATCGGCTTTGTGATCCCATTCTCGCGCAATTCGACCGCTTCCGGAACGGTTGCGGCTGCAAAATACGGCGCGCCGATTGCCTGCAGGCGCGCCGCCACCGGCACGGCTCCATGCCCGTATGCGTCCGCCTTGACCACGCACAGCACGGGCGCTTTGGCATGCGCGCAGATTGCGCGGTAGTTGTGTTCGATCGCACCCAGATCGATTTCCGCCCAGGTGCGGTGTTTGCTCGGTTGCATGTTTCATTCATCCCCAAATTTATATTTCCTGATATGCTGTCACCTGAATGGTCAGCACGCGTTCACCATCCGCATACAGCTCGGCGCAAACCGGCTGCAGGCCCTGCTCGGTCAGCCATACCTGTTTTTCGATTCGTCCGTCCTCGCTGTCCTGCTCATATTTCAGCACGGTCAGATCCGTACCCGACACATTCTCGCTCCAGATCTGCGCCGGCTCGCCCGTTCGCAGATCGTCCAGCAGGCAGAACATCGCGTCCGCTGGGGTCAGGCCAGTGCGCTGCGGCATTGCATCATCCAGCGAAAGACCGTCGTACTGCAGGGTAAACGATGCACTGTCCCCTCCTGCAATCGTGCCGCCGATGCCTGCAAGCGATTCCGGCGCGGTGATCGCGAAGGAATCGACATCCTCTTTATGATATTCATAATCGATTTCATATTCCAAAACCGATTCATCCAGATCGGTCGAAATTTTCAAGTGCGCATCAAAGCCGGCGAGCGCATCAAAATGCGCGCGTACGCTTTCGGCATCCGCGCCCGCACCGCCGCAGCCCGAGAGCACAGCCGCGAGCAGCAGTATCAACCACCAAATTCGCTTCAGATCACCACTCCCTTGTGTTGTATCGCTTGAGCAGCGCGGGCAGCAGCCGCAGCATATCGCTTGGCGTCATACCGTATTCGCTCAAGGCATTCGCCGCAAGGTCACCCGCTCTTCCATGCAGCCATGCGGCAGCACAGGCTGCCTGCACCGCTGGGATGCCCTGCCCGCAAAGCGATACCAGCATGCCTGCCAGCACGTCTCCGCTGCCGCCCTTGGCCATACCAGGGTTTCCCGAGTGGTTGCGGTACAGCGCTCCGTCCGGCGAGGCGATCAATGTACGGTGTCCCTTATAGAACACAATGCAGTGATGCCTGCGTGCAAACAATGTCAGTTCAGCCGGACTTGCGTTTTCAATACCGGACAGCCGCGCAAACTCCCCTGCATGCGGCGTCAGGATCACCGGCATTGCCGCCTGCTGCAATATATCTTTATGCGCGGAAAGCGCGTTTATGCCATCTGCATCCAGTACGATCTGGCATTTCGCCTGTCGGATCAGCGTGAGTACGATCTCAGCGACCGCGTAGGAACGGCCCAATCCGCAGCCGATCAGCAGCGCGTCCGCGCGTTCCGCAAGCGCGAGCAGCGCGGGCAGTGCCTCTTGTGAAAACATCCCGTCCGCACCGCACGGCAGCGGACGCACCACCGGCTCGCTCAGCTTGACCGCTAAAACCGGCCACGCCTTCTCCGGCGTCGCAAGCGTCACCACTCCGCTGCCCATGCACACCGCTCCTTGTGCTGCGAAGTACGCCGCGCCCGTATATCCCGCTGAACCGCATACACACAGCACACGGCCGAATGCATTTTTGTTCGCATCCGGATCGCGCGGCGGCAAAATCCCGTCTACAAAATCCTGATCGATTTCTGTCATGGCATGATCCTTTCCCTGCATCCTGCGCCAGCGGCTGTTTTTTTGCTAGGTACAGCATAGCATTTCCATCCGCTGCCGTCAAGCAGCCGTGTCCGTCGGTCCCGCGCATGAATAAACTGAACCGAGGAGGTGATGATTTGGCGATCCGAATTTTCATCGACCAGGGGCATAATCCTACTGGCCCCAACACTGGCGCAGAGGGCAATGGTCTGCGCGAGCAGGACGTTAACTATATTGTCGGCGTGTATTTGGCGGATATGCTGCGCGCCGATCCTCGGTTCGAGGTGCGGCTGAGCCGCAACTCCCCTACGGAAATACTCGGCACAAGCAATGCCACGAGCCTTGCCGCGCGCGTCCGCATGGCGAACAGCTGGCCCGCGGACTACTTTATCAGTATCCACTGCAACTCAAACGTCAACCCCGCCATCAACGGCAGCGAGGTTTATGTATATCAGCAGAATACGCAGTCTTACTGGCTCGCCCAGCATGTGCTCAACGGCATTGTCGCCCGAATGGGCACCAAGGATAACGGCGTCCGGCTCAATCCAAGCCTGTATGTGCTGCGTCGCACCAGCATGCCTGCCATTCTGGTCGAGCTGGCGTATTTGAGCAACGCGGCCGACGCACAAAAACTACGCGACGATCCATACGGCTTTGCACAGGGTATTTATAATGGGCTGCTCAGCTATTTCGGCTTTTCCATGGTATAGTCCGATTGTTCCCGCTCTTTGATAAACCAGACTGCTTCTGCGGCCTTATTTTCTATCATTCTGCGCAGCGGCCGCACAGCAGCCGCTATGGGCAGCATAAAAGGTCTTGCCAGATGGCAAGACCTTTCTGTTGCGCGCTTAAAATCCGCCGTTTACGCCGAGCACCTGCCCTGTAATGAACGACGCACGCTCTGAGCATAGATAAAGGATGCTGTCCGCCACCTCGGTCGCAGTGCCGATGCGGCCGAGCGGAGTCTCATCCGCCAGCTCACGCATGGTTTCCTCGCTGTGCATCGCGTTCATTTCGGTATCAATCACGCCCGGTGCAACACAATTCACCCGAATGCCGGACGGCCCCAGCTCAAGCGCCAGCGATTTGCTAAGCCCGATCAGCGCCGCCTTGCTTGCCGCGTAATGGCTTTCGCAGGATGCGCCGGACTGCCCCCAGATCGAGGACACGGTTACAATGCTCCCCCGCTTGCGGCGCAGCAAATCGGGCAGACATGCGCGTATCGTGCGCACGGCGCCCATCAGGTTCACGTCTAGCATGCGCTGCCAAGCCTCGTCAGTGATGTCCTGAAACAGCTTCTGCTCCGCGATGCCCGCATTACAGACAACCGCATCCACCGCGCCGAAATGTCCTCTCGCCTCGCCTATGGCACGACTGACCGCCTTGTCATCATACAGGTCGGCACAGAGCGCCAGCGCGCCGGTTTGTTCCGCGAGCGAACCGGCCAGCACACGATTTTCGCGGTAAGTGAAGGCCACGCTCCAGCCCGCAGCTGCAAACGCGCGCACACAGGCTGCGCCGATGCCGCGCGAGCCGCCGGTGATGAAAACCGTCTGCCGCATCAGATCGCAACCGTTTGCTGCGCCTCGAACAGGCACTGGTTGAGATCCTTCTGGCGGGACAGGCCCTCCTCAATATCGATATCGATCACCTGGTTATCGTCGGAGACGACAACGCGGTTTGTCTTGCCCTCCATCAGCGCCTTGACGGCCGCATAACCCATACGGGTCGCCATCACGCGGTCCTGCGCCGTGGGCGATCCGCCGCGCTGGATATGGCCGAGGATGGTTACGCGAGTATCAATGCCTGTCGCCTCGTGAATGTGGTCGGCGACCTCCTGCGCAGAGCCGTAGCCCTCCGCCACGATAATAATATGGTGGTTGCGGCCTTTGATGCGGCCAATGCGCATTTTCTCGACGATATCCGTATCAAAGTCCAGCTCACGCTCGGGCAGGCAGATCGCGGTCGCCCCGACCGCGCAGCCAACGTGCAGCGCCAAATGCCCCGCGCGCCGCCCCATGACTTCAACAACCGAGCAGCGCTCGTGCGACTGCATGGTGTCACGCAGCTTGTCGATACACTCGATCGCGGTATTGCAGGCGGTGTCAAAACCGATCGTATAATCCGTGCAGACGATGTCGTTATCAATCGTACCCGGCACGCCGATACACGGCACCCCCTTGCGGGAAAGCGCCTGCGCACCGCGGAAGGTGCCGTCGCCGCCGCAGCAGATCAAACCGTCGATGCCGAGGTACTTGCAGGTGTCGGCTGCCTTCTGCAAGCCTTCCTCGGTCATCATCTCCTTGCATCGCGCGGTGTACAGCATGGTTCCTCCTCGGCGGATGATGCCGTCCACGCTGCGCGCACCCATTTCAATGATATCGCCGTTGATCAAGCCGCTGTATCCGCGGCGGATGCCGAGCACGGAAATATCGAATGCGGACGCGGTACGGACGACCGCGCGAATAAGCGCGTTCATGCCCGGCGCGTCGCCGCCGCTTGTGAGTATGCCGATTCTTCGAATTTGTTTATCCATTTTGAGCCTCCCAGTTCGGTTGACAAGTTCTTCCACGAATTTCAGTATCCTCTTATTGCATTATAACATCTTCTTCTCCCAAGAGGAAGCGCAATTTTTCCAAAAACGGTACATCCGGCTGACACCAATATCGGCGCGCGGCAAGCGTTTTCTTCTTGGTGTCCGTCGGGTACAGATAGACCGGCGTATCGCCCGGCTGGGTGAGCAATATCGCCTTGATCTGCGGCCACTCATCCCCCTGCATACTGGCGATGCGCAGAAACAGCTTTTGCGGCGCAAGTTTTGCTGCCTGCTGATCGGTATAGACCGACTGCTGCGGGTTTTCCTTTGCCAGCGTGCTGCTCACCGCGCTCTCCGTCAGCGGCTGGGCTTCATTCAGCAGCACCTTCGGGGCTTCATCTTCCCGCGCGTCGATCCGGCCGGTGAGCAGCACCGCGCTGTCCTCGGTCAGATAGGCGCCGCACTGCTGGAGCGAGCGTGGGAATACCACCAGCTCGATCGACGCGGACTCGTCCTCCACGGTCACATAGGCCATCATCGAGCCGTTTTTGGTGGATTTGAGCCGCACCGCCGTGATCACACATGCCAGCCGAACGGTCATGCCGTCCTTATACACGGGCTGCTCACTCTCTCCGGATAGATCGTCGATGATCCTGCGGATGGAAGCCGCGCTCGCCTGTTTTGCCAGGTCGCGGTATTCGTCCATCGGGTGTCCGGACAGGTACAGCCCCGTCGTTTCCTTTTCCATGGAGAGTAGCTCGCGCTTGGACACCTCTGAGATATCCGGCAGGGCAATCTGGGTATCCCGCACCTCGTCGTTTCCCATGCCGAACAGGTCCATTTGCCCTTCGATATTTTTCTTTCGGCTCTGCGCGATCGCGTCCACAACTGCGTTCACGATCTTCAGCAGCTGGCTGCGCCGGTAGCCCATGGTGTCGAATGCCCCTGCCTTGATCATGCTCTCAACCGCGCGCCGGTTCAGTTCACGGTCATACATCCGCTCGCAGAAATCCTGAAAGGAGGAAAACAGCCCGCCGGCTTCGCGTTCCTCCACCAGCTGCTTCATAAACGAACGCCCAACGCCTTTGACCGCCGCCAGCCCAAAGCGGATATCCCGACCGGACACCGAAAAGCTGTCAAAAGACTCGTTGACGTCCGGCGGGAGGACCGCGATCCCCATCTCGCGCGCCGCCTGAATATACTCGGAGATCTTATCCGACGAGTCCAGAACGCTCGTCAGCAGCGCCGCCATATACTCGCGCGGATAATGACACTTGAGATAAGCTGTGCGGAAAGACACGACCGCGTAGCACACCGCGTGCGCCTTGTTGAAGGCGTAGTTTGCGAAATCCATGATCTCGTCGAACAGGCTCGCCGCCACATTCTCCGGCACGCCGCGCTTGACCGCGCCGTCGATCCCCAGTTCCTCGTTGCCGTAGATGAAGTTGATGCGCTCCTTTTCCAGCTCCTTCATCTTCTTTTTGCTCATTGCGCGGCGCACCATATCCGCCTTGCCGAGCGAGTAGCCCGCAAGCGACTGGAACACCTGCATAACCTGTTCCTGATAGATCATACAGCCGTAGGTGACCTTCAGGATCGGCTCGAGCAGCGGATGCTTGTAGGTCACCTTTTCCGGATGGTGGCGGCACTCGATGTAGCGCGGGATAGACTGCATCGGCCCCGGCCGGTAGAGCGCCACAACCGCAGTGATATCCTCGATCGACTGCGGCCGCAGTCCGGTGACGACGTTCGTAATGCCCGCGGATTCCAGCTGGAACACGCCCATCGTCGAGCCGCGGCCCAGCATCTCATAGGTGGCCTTGTCATTCATATCCACCTTTTCGATATTGAAATCCGGCGTGTGGCGGCGGATCATCTTTTCCGCGTCCGCAATGACCGTCAGGTTGCGCAGGCCGAGGAAGTCCATCTTCAAAAGCCCCAGCTCCTCGAGCGTGGTCATCGGGAACTGGGTGACCATCTGCTCGTCGTTGCGGGCGAGCGGCACATAGGTATCGACTGGGTCTTTTGTGATAACAACGCCCGCCGCGTGCGTGGACGCATGGCGCGGCATACCCTCGAGGGCGCGCGCGGTGTCGATCAGCTCGCGCACCTGCGGGTTCTCGTCGTACATCTTTTTCAGTTCCGGATTGATGGAGAGCGCCTTGTCGATCGTAATATGCAGTTCATTCGGCACCTGCTTGGCGACTGCGTCAACCTCATTATACGGGATACTGAGCGCCCTGCCGACATCACGGATGGAGTTGCGCGCGGCCATGGTACCAAAGGTGACAATCTGCGCCACGCGATCCTTGCCGTATTTCTCGGTGACATACTCGATGACCTCGGGACGGCGCACATAGCAGAAATCCACGTCAATATCCGGCATGGATACGCGTTCCGGATTGAGGAAGCGTTCAAAATACAGCGAATAATGGATGGGATCGAGGTCGGTGATGCCCAAACAGTAGGAGACGATCGATCCCGCCGCCGAGCCGCGCCCCGGCCCCACCGGAATGCCGTTTCGCTTCGCATAGCCGATAAAATCGGATACGATCAGGAAGTAATCGACAAAGCCCATCTTGGCGATCATGTCGATCTCGTATTGCAGGCGCGCGCGCACCGTTCCATCATCGTCCGGATAGCGGGCGGCAAAGCCTTCGCCGCACAGCTTTTGCAGATACTCGAGCGCGGTGTAGCCCTCCGGCACATCAAATTCCGGCAGGTGATACTTGCCGAACTCAAATTCCACCTGGCAGCGCTCCGCGATCCTGACCGTATTCTCAAGCGCCTCCGGATGGTCGGGAAACAGGGCGGCCATTTCATCTGCGTCCTTGATGTAAAACTCCTGCGTTTCAAACTTCATGCGCGTGGGATCGTCCACGGTCTTGCCCATCTGGATGCACATCAGGACGTCCTGTATCCTGGCATCCTTTCTGGTCAGGTAGTGGGCGTCGTTCGTCGCAACAAGGCCGATATTCAGCTCCTCCGCGAGCTTGTACAGCCCGTCGTTGACCTTTTTCTGTACCTCTATGCCATGATCCTGCACCTCAAGATAAAAATGATCGCGGTCAAAAATCTCGAGAAACTGCTCGCATAGCTCGTATGCGCCGTCCATGTCCCCTTCCGCAAGCGCACGAGGAATGACGCCTGCAAGGCATGCGGACAGGCAGATCAAGCCCTCGCTGTGCTGCCGGAGCAGATCCATATCGATACGCGGCTTCATATAGAAGCCCTCGGAAAAGCCGAGCGACACCATATGGATCAGGTTGCGGTAGCCAGTCATATTCTCGCACAGCAAAATCAGGTGGCTGTGCCACTCGCCGTTCAGATAGCTGCGGTCAAAGCGCGAATGCGGCGCCAGATACACCTCGCACCCGATGACCGGATGAATACCCTTAGCCTTGCAGGCGCGGTAAAAATCGATCACGCCGTACATCACACCGTGATCGGTCAGCGCACAGGCGGTCTGACCCAGCTCTGCCACGCGGTCCACCAGCCCCTCAATGCGGCACGCACCGTCCAGCAGGCTGTATTCGCTATGCACATGCAGGTGTGCAAATGGTACCATTTAGTCCTCCTTTGACGCAAGTTCAACAATTTTTTTCAGCCGGTGACTCAGGCCCGGCTTGGAGATCGGCGGGTCGAATCGCTGTGCCAGTTCCGCCAGAGTATCCGTCGGATAATTCAGCCGAAGATACACGGTTTCACGCAGGTTCTCCGGAATCCCTTCTTCGCCGTGTGCGTCCAGCACCGCGCGGATGGCGGCAACCTGCCGCATGGAAGCATCCGCCGCTTTCGCCAGATTGGCGGTTTCGCAGTTGACCTGCCGGTTGATCGTGTTGCGGAGATTTTTTTCCACCTTGGCTTCCATCAGCTCCATCGCCGCGTGAGGCGCACCGATATGGGTCAAAAAATCCTCCACACTCGTGCCATCTTTAAAATAGAGGATATATGCGCTGCCGCGGCGCATTTGTTTGGGCGAAAGCCCAAGATCGAGCAGCAGGCTGGTTTCCTCGCCGGACAGGCTCTGATGAGTGGTTTTCAGTTCCAGATGGCTTTTCTTGCCCGGTCCCGCCACCGTCCCCGCCATCAGGAATACGCCGCGCAGAAAGGCTGCGATGCAGCAATCCTCCTCGAGCACATTCCGGTTGAGATGATAGGTGACATGGCTTTTCCTGTCATAGCCGAGCGCATCGAAAATACGGCCGATCTGTGCAGGTTCCGAGAGCGTAAGCTGTGTCTTGCACCCGATACGCTGCGGCTCGCACACAACAAAAAACGCGCGCTGCAGCAGCGCCTGCAGGCGGCGCGCAACGACTTCGTTTTCAGTGGAAAATCGGATCTCCTTATGGGAAAACACCGAGGCGTGCAGCAGGGCGCCGTATGCTTCCGCACGCGTGCAGCACGTCCGCTGCATGGAAACGCGGCATAGCTCATTTTTTACCTCGGCTGAAAAGGACATATTGGGTTCCCCGTTCTCTTTTTATCTCTGATAATCGCGATGTACCGTAACAACGCCATAGTCACGCCCGCGCAGATGGCCGCCGAGCGCCTCAGCGATTGCGACGGAACGATGTTTGCCGCCCGTGCAGCCGATGCTGATAATCAGGTTGGATTTGCCCTCCGCGATATAACGCGGCAGCAAAAAGTCGATCATAGTTGTCAAATGGCCCATCAGCACATCTGCCGTGCCGCCCTGAAACACGTAGTCGCGCACATCCGGATCGGTGCCGTTCTTCTCACGCAGGCTCATTTCGTAATACGGATTGGGCAGGAAGCGCACGTCAAACACCAGATCGGACTCCGGCGGGATGCCGTATTTGAAGCCGAACGACTGCACAATCACCTCGAACGCGCCGCCGTTATCCGCACCCGAAAACAGCGCGAGCAGACGCTCGCGCAGACCGGCGGCGGAAAGGCCGGTTGAATCGACCACAAAATCCGCACGGTTGCGCAGAGCAGACAGCATATTGCGTTCCTTTTCAATCGCTGCCGTCATGGAGACGCCCTTGTCCATCAGCGGATGCTTGCGCCGTGTCTCCTTGAAGCGGCGGATCAGCGTCGGCGTATCGGTATCCAAAAACAGAATACGGTAATCGCAGCCCATACTCTTGATGGAATCGAGCGAATCAAAAAGCTGCTGAAAATCGCCGCCCGCGCGCACGTCCGTCACGAGCGCGACGCGCTCATACCGCTCGGTCGCGGCCAGACAGATCTCCGCAAAGCGCGGGATCAGCGCAATGGGTAGGTTGTCCACACAATAATAGCCCAGATCCTCAAATGTGGCGACCGCCCGGCTTTTCCCCGCGCCGGACATGCCCGAAACAATCAGAAAATACACAATCCAATCCCCCTGACCGGAAAACCGTTTATCGAATGATGCGGACCTCACATTCCAGCTGTACGCCGAACTGCTCACGCACCCGCTGCTGCACCAGCTCGATCAAACGCAGCATATCGTCACAGGTCGCGCCGCCCCGGTTGATCAGGAAGCCCGCGTGCTTTTCCGAAACCTGCGCTGCGCCCACCGAAGCGCCTTTCAGCCCCGCGTCCTCGATCAGCCGTCCGGCGAAATACCCCTCAGGCCTTTTAAACGTTGACCCTGCGGACGGGAAATTAAGCGGCTGCTTATCCCGCCTGCGCTGTGCGAAATCGTTCATCTTATCCAGGATCGCGGCGGGATCACCTTGCCGCAGGCGAATGGTCGAACGGACGACCGTCCACTCCGGATGCGCGCGGAACACGCTGCGGCGGTAGGCAAAGCCGTGCTCTTCCCCCTGCAAAGTATGCAGTTCGCCGTTTTCATCCAAATATTCCGTGCTCTCCACGATCCCCGCCATTTGGCCGTCGTATGCGCCCGCATTCATAAACACCGCGCCGCCCACGCTGCCCGGAATCCCGCCGGCAAACTCCGCGCCCGACAGGCCCGCGCGCTGCGCGCGGCGCGCCACGCGGCCCAGAAGCGCGCCGGCCTCGGCGGTCATCATGCCGTCATTTCCAACGCGCACCTCATCCAGCTCGGTCGTACATACGACCGCGCCGCGGATACCGGCATCCGACACCAGCATGTTCGATCCGTTCCCCAGCAGCAGAAACGGGATACCGCGCGCGCGGAATACACCGAGCGTTCCTGCCAGCTCCTTTCTGGTTTTGGGCTGCACAAAAAGGTCGGCCGGCCCGCCGATGGCGAATGTCGTGTGGCGGCTCATGGGCTCCTGTTGGATGATATCTATATCAGGCGCAGCTTCGCGCAGCGCCGCAATGCATTCATTGATCTGCTCCATATTCTCCTCCGAATATTACTGCAACAGCTAAATACAGTATAACACAGCGGCGGGTGGATGAAAATCCACAGCATGCCGCATAATGGCAGTATAATAATCTTTTCTATGATTATACCAAATCAGTCGGGAAAGTGCAAACCAAAGGCACCCCGAAGGGTGCCTCAGCTTGTCGAAAAAGTCCTTCGCGCCGCAGCGCGCATAAAATAGAAAATTGCAACACGTTGCAATTTTCATAAAAACCCGCGACATGTGCGTGGGTTTTTATACAAACCGCTGGTAAGTGGGCCTGAAAGGCGCGCGCAGCCAGCGGAATTTTCGATCGGAAGCGTGGTTCCGATCGAGAGGCTGTTCGAAAAACTATGTTTTTCGACAGCCTCAGTCACCCCGAAGGGTGCCTCTTTTTGCTTCAAAGTTACTCGCTTGCGCTTTCCAGCATAGCCGCGCCTTCCGCCATATCGGCAAGCGCCGTGCTCATTTGCTCCTGCATCTGCGTGGACAGCTCCGCCAGCTTCGTCTGGTCGGTTTCACCGGACATTGCAACAGCCGTGTCAATGAAATCAATCAAAGCCTGGCAGCCGGACTGCAGCTTCTCATGCGCATCCGCATAGGCTTCCGGCGGCGTAATCGCGATAAAGTCGTTCATCGAACTCTTCATTGCGTCCAGCACTTCCTGTCCCGCTTCCGGGTCCGACATCGCAGTGCTGGCGTTGGTCTGGATCTCGGTCATCTCCGTGCTGAGGTTCTGCACCGCCTCGAGATATTCTTCCTCAGTCAGCGCCGGGGCGCTTTCTTCGCCCTGATCCGCCGGCTGATTTCCGCCCGATCCGCAGGCTGCGAGCGACAAAACCATTACTACCCCCAGCAGAAGCGCGAATAAACGTTTCTTCATGTTCTCTTTCATGGCAAAAACTCCTTCTCACTTTTATTCAAGCATGACTGCTTTGGCTTATTATACCAAAATAGTGGGAAAAAACAAATACCTTTGCAGTATAATCTGTTACAATTATTGGTTTCCATTTTCGTAACATATTACCTATTAATTTTCTAGTGAAACCACACCTCTTCATGCTCACCACGGCGCGGGCGGCCGAGCAGCAATCGGATTCCCTCGGTCGCCGGAAGGCCGTTGTACAGCACCTCGTACATCGCCTCGGTGATCGGCATGGAAACCCCCTGCTGTTTGGCAAGGTGGTAACCCGCTTCGGTAGCGTAATAGCCTTCTACCGTTGCGCCAACCTCCTTCATAGCCTGCTCTGCGGTCTTGCCCTGCCCGATCAGGATGCCCGCACGGCGGTTGCGGGAGTGCATGGAGCAGCAGGTAACGATCAGATCGCCCACGCCGGACAGGCCTGCAAAGGTCTCCTGCTTGGCGCCCAGCTTGATCCCAAGGCGGGCAATCTCGGTCAGGCCGCGGGTCATAAACGCTGCTTTGGAGTTATCGCCCAGTCCGAGACCGTCCGAAATGCCTGCGCCGAGCGCAATGATATTCTTAAACGCACCGCCCAGCTCGCAGCCGATGATGTCGGACGAAGTATAGACACGGAAAAACGTATCGTTCATAAACGCCGCTTGGGTCAGCTCGGCCGCCGCACGGCTCTCGGAAGCCGCGACGATCGCGGTCGGCACGCCGCGCGCAACCTCCTCCGCATGGGTGGGACCGGTCAATGCAACGACCGGATTTTTTCCGCCCATAGCGCGGTCGATCGTCTCGGAAAAGCGGCAGTAGCCATGTTCGGAATCCAGGCCCTTGCTGACGTTGACGATGACGGTGCCCGCCGGCACGATCGCGGAAAGCTGCTTCGCCGTTGATGCCACAGCAAACGACGGCACCGCCATGACGATCAGATCAGCCTTCGATGCGCCCGACAGATCGGTGGTAATTGCAATACCCTCAGGAATTTTAACACCCGGCAGCAGCTTTTCATTGGCGCGCTCACGGTGCAGCAGATCGCATTCCTCCTGAAAGAAGGTCCACGAGGTCACTTCATGGCCGTTTTGATGCAGCAGCATGGCAAGCGCAATGCCCCAACCGCCGGTACCCAATACAAAAACCTTCATTTTGCGCGCTCCTCCCCGTCGGACGATGATTGTTCAATCGTTTTTTTGCTTTTAAATGAAAATTTATTTTCTTCCCCATGCAGCATTCGCATGATGTTGGAGCGATGCATGAAAATAACCGCAACCGCCATGCCGAACGCCATCGCGGTCAAAACCGGATCCCGATAAAAAATCAAGGTGGTGATCGGAAAGCTGATCGCACCTAAAATAGAACCCAGCGAGATCCAGCGCGTGGCAAACACCGCACCGAAAAACAGCACACATGCGATGAGGAAAATCCGCCAGTCAAACAGCAACAGCATAACCGCGCCCACCAGCACACCTTTGCCGCCGCGGAAACCGAAATACAAGGGAAACATATGCCCGAGTATCACGAAAATGCCTGCGACCAGTTTGCCGACCGGCCCCGCCAGAAAAGCGCCGATGGAAATCGCCACCGCACCTTTGGCAATATCCCCAAGCAGCACGAACAGCGTTTTCCCCGCACCCATCGTCCGGTAGGCATTGGTCAGCCCCGCATTACCGCTGCCGTAGTTGCGGATATCCTTGCCAAGTGTTGCTTTGCTGACAATAATCGCAAAGCTCAATGAGCCAAGCAGGTATGCGCATACTGCAATGATCGCAAAACGCGTGATTGTCATCTTTCAGTCCCCCTGTTATGTTTTCCCTGCACCGCACGGGATCATTTTTTATCGCCGCGCTCGCGGATCACCATGCGCACCGGCGTGCCTGTCAGCCCGAACACCTCGCGGATCTGGTTTTCCAGATACCGCTGATAGGAGAAGTGGAACAGGCGCGCGTCATTGCAGAAGCAGACAAAGGTCGGCGGGCAGGTGGATGCCTGCGTCATATAGAAGATGCGCAGACGGCGGCCCTTGTCGGTCGGCGGCTGCACGCGCGCGGTCGCCTCTGCAAGGATGGAGTTCAAGCGTCCGGTCGGGATGCGCATGTGGTTCTGTTCGTACACTTCTTTAATCAGTGCAAACAGCTTATCCACGCGCTGGCCGGTCTGCGCCGAAATGAACAGCACGGGTGCATACGGCATATACGCCAGCCCCTCGCGCACGCGCAGCGTGTATTCCTTCATGGTGGAGCCGTCCTTCTCGACAAGATCCCACTTGTTGACCACGATGATGCACGCCTTGCCCGCGTTGTGCGCCTCACCGGCGACCTTAGTGTCCTGCTCGGTCACGCCTTCGGTCGCGTCGATCATGATGACGCACACATCCGCGCGCTCGACCGCGAGCAGCGAACGCATGACCGAGTATTTCTCGATCTTCTCGTCCACCTTGCTCTTCTTGCGGATGCCCGCGGTATCGATAAAGGTGAATTTGCCGTGCGCGTTGTCCAGATCGGCATCCACGCTGTCGCGCGTCGTACCCGCGACATTGGAGACGATCACGCGCTCCTCGCCCAGCACGCGGTTGAGCAGGCTGGACTTGCCCACATTCGGCTTGCCGATCAGGGCGACGCGGATGCGCTCCTCTTTTTCCTCGTCCGCGTCCGCAGGCGGGAAATGCTCGTAGGCCGCATCCAGCAGCTCACCCATGCCGTAGCCGTGCAGGGCGGAAATGCCGTACGGCTCACCCAGACCAAGGTTATAGAACTCGTAAAACTCCGGCTCGGGCGCGCCCGGCTTGTCGCATTTGTTGACCGCAAGCACGATCGGCTTGCCCGAGCGCAGCAGCATCGCGGCAACGTCCTGATCGGCCGCAGTGATGCCCGTACGCAGGTCGGTGATAAAAACAATCACATCCGCATGGGAGATCGCGGTCTCCGCCTGAAAGCGCATGAACTGCAGGATCTCATTGTCGTTGTTCGGCTCGATGCCGCCGGTATCAATAATCGTAAAATCGCGGCCGCGCCAATCGCTCTCTGCATACAGCCGGTCGCGCGTCACGCCCGGCGTGTCCTCCACAATAGACAGGCGCTTGCCTGCCAGCCGGTTGAACAGCTGGCTTTTGCCGACGTTCGGCCGCCCTACAATGGCCACAATCGGTTTCGGCATATTTGTTCCCTCCTCTTCAAAACGGGGGTTAATCTTCAAAAATCTTCGCCAGCAGGTCGGCCCCGTCGATCTCGACCGGCACAATCGGCACGCCGAGCGCGTCCGACACCTGCTGCGGGGTATAGTCATCCAGAAATACGTCGCCGCCGTCGCGCAGCATGTTGGCGGAGATGAGCACGCGCTCGCCCAGATCGCGTCCTTTCAGCTGCGCGATCAGATCCTGTCCGGTGATCAGGCCGGCGACCGAAACGCGGTGTCCGAAAAAGTCGTTTCGGATTTCCACCACTTTGCCATTTAGATTATCGCACCTTGCAGCGGCTTCGTCAAGCAGAAGCTCCATGGACGGCGCGGCGGCCGCGCCGGTCGCAATGGTAAACGAACGCGCGCTGCGGCCCTCATAATCGGGCAGCGCCAGCCGGAACTCCTCCATAAACAGCGGCAGCATGCCGATGCCGTTTTCAAACTGGGTGAAGTCCTCATAATACGCCGTGTCCGGCAGCGGGCGCTCCGCCTTGAGGTACAGCTCGTCCCCGCACCAGACCAGACGGGTGCCCAGCTCGCGCAGGCACTCCTCTGCAAACGGCTCGACGATGTCGAGGATGGCCTCAGCCGCAGGCTTGTCCGTTGGCTCAAGCGGATACAGCCCTTCACGGTGATCGGTCATACCGAAGGGTACGACGGAAATGGTATTCACCGCCGGATACAGCTTTTTTAGGTCGTGCAGCGAACGTCTGAGCTCGTCGCCGTCATTGAGGCCCTTGCACACGACCAGCTGACAGTTCATCGTGATGCCGCCCTCAGCAAAGCGATCCATAATTTTAAGCGCCTCGCCTGCTCGCTTGTTTTGCAGCATTTTGACACGCAGTTCTGGGTTGGTCGTCTGCACCGAGATATTGACCGGCGAGATGTGCATGCGCAGGATACGGTCCACGTCCGCCTCTGACAGGTTGGTCATGGAAATATAATTGCCCATCAGGAAGGACATGCGCGCGTCGTCGTCCTTGACATACAGTGTTTTGCGCATTCCGCGGGGCAGCTGATCGATAAAGCAGAACACGCATTTGTTCGAGCACTGCTTCATGCCATCCATCAGATAGTGCTCAAAATTCAGGCCGAGCGGTTCCCCCTCGCGCTTGCGCACACACACCTCGCGGACAGTCTCCCCATCCTGCTCCAGAACTTTGAGCGTCAGGCGCGCATCATAGCTGTAAAATTTATAATCCAGCACATCGCGGATCGCGATGCCGTCGATCTGGAGCAGGGTCTCCCCTGCTGCAAGGCCGGCACGCGCAGCCGGACTGCCTTCATCCACACTGATGATTTTCGATGCCATTTCACGCCCTCCTTCTAACCCATTCCGCACCTCGCGCAGTTTTAACAGCAAAACCGGCCGGCGCAAAGCGAAGGCCGGTTTTGCATAAAAATCCGCGACATGCGCGTGGATTTTTATACCAGTCCGCAGAAAAGTTTCTCCGGAACTTTTCTGCGCTCCAGATGCGTCCGCGCCCCTGCGCGGCGCATCCTCTTCGTTTGGGCCGCTCGCGGTCCAAACGAGGCGAAGCCAAAAAAAATGGAGAAGCCGATGCCGCCTTCTCCATTTTTTGTTCTGTTTTCAGCCTTACGCTTCCTTGGCGACAACCTCACGGCCATTGTAGTAACCGCAGGCCTTGCACATTCTGTGAGCCAGCTTCATCTCGCCGCACTTCGGGCATTTGCTCATGCCGGGCAGAGAGAGCTTCCAGTGGGAGTTGCGGCGCTTGTCGCGGCGGGCTTTGGATACCTTTCTCTTCGGTACTGCCATAGTGGATACACCTCCTACTCTTTCTTCTATATTTTTATTTCTTCATTATTGATCGCCCTCATCCGAGTTAAGCAGGGCGCGCAGCGCGGCAAATCGCGGGTCGATCTGCTTTTTCTCACAATCGCAGTCAACCTCATTGCGGTCGGCGCCGCAGTGCGGACAGAGGCCTTTGCAGTCCTCTCTGCACAGATAGGTCATCTGTACCTGCAGGATCAATGCCGGCACCAATACGTCCGCAGGATCCACGCTGTCACTGGTCAGCACGAAAAGATCGTCCTCTTCCTCCGCCTCGGGGTCATCCGACAGAACGGTGTCAACCTCGGCGGTCAGCAGGATATCGAGCGGCTTCAGGCATCGGGCACAGAAAGTGGAGTAGATCGCCTTGATCGTTCCCCTGAGCCGCAGAATACCGCTTTCATTCGAGACCTCGCCACTAAGCTGGACAGGGTTTTGGAACGGCTTCGCGCCATAAAGCGTTTCCTCACGCAAATCGATCGTTTCGCTGAACGGGAAGGACGCATGCTGCGAAGCAGTCAGTTTTTTCAAATCAATCTTCATGTCAACCTCACATGGTACTAAGATAGTATACTACAAGTAATCAGGCTTTGTCAACCAAAAAATCCGACCAAAAACGGCATTTTGCAATCCGGGCGGGCTGGGCATAAGCTCTTATTGCAGCGCTTTCCTTTTTGGCAAAAATGCGGTATACTGAATACACCCATCATTTTGTTTGAGAAAAGGATCTTTGCCCTTGAAAGAATATTATATCACAAAAAACGACAGCGGACAACGGCTGAACAAATTCCTCGAAAAAGCCGTTCCCCGCTTATCCGGCGGCATGATGCACAAGTATCTCCGCCTTAAGCGAATCAAAGTCAACGGTAAGCGAACGGAAGCCGCCTATCGTCTTTGCGAAGGCGACGCAATCCAGCTTTATCTGAACGACGAGTATTTCGACGCGCCGCGCGAGGAGGATGCCTTTCGCCGTATCATCCGGCCGCAGCTGCATATCGTATACGAGGATGAAAACATTCTGCTGGCGGATAAAGTCCCCGGCATGGTTGTCCACGCAGACGAGCGCGGCGACACGAATACCCTGATCGCCCACATACAGGCTCATCTATACCAATCCGGCGCATGGGACCCTGATGACGCAGCATCGTTTGCGCCCGCGCTGTGCAACCGTATCGACCGCAACACCGGCGGCATTGTGATCGCTGCCAAGACCGCCGAGGCTCTGCGCATCCTCAACGACAAGATCAAGAGCCGCGAGCTGGAAAAAAGATACCTGTGCATCGTCCACGGCCGTCCCAGCCCTGCTGAAGGGCTGATCGAAAATTATCTGCGGCGCGACGAAAAGCGCAAGCAGGTTACGCTGCACACGACCTGTGTCCCTGGTGCAAAAACAGCCCGCACACGCTACCGCACGCTGGCCACGGCGAAAAAACTGTCGCTTGTCGAGTGCGAACTGCTCACCGGACGCACACACCAGATCCGCGCGCACATGGCGTCCATCGGCTGCCCGCTTCTTGGCGATGGGAAATACGGCACCAACGAACTGAATCGCCCCTACGGCGAGACAGGTCAGGCGCTATATGCCTACAAGCTCACCTTCCACTTTACGCAGGATGCGGGCGTTCTTGCGTATCTTAGCGGCAAGACTTTTACGGTGCGCAATGTCCCATTTGTCAAAAAATATTTTCCGTCCTATCAGCGATGATGAAGCAACCGCCCTCCGGCTAAGCCGGAGGGCGGTTTTGATTCAGCTTACTTCCCCGCTGGTGCTTTTGTCCATGCCTTCCTTGATATTGGTGTAAACCTGGCCCGGTTCCAGCGCAATGCCTTTAACCGCCGCCAGTTCGGACACCGTTACAAACGCGTAGGTTTTATCCGTTCTGCTTTGCAGCTCGTCGATCGCTGCGAGCACCCCTTCGACTGTACCACTGTACATATCGTGCATCAGGATGATCGAGCCGTCCTCCGCCTGCTCAATAATATTGTTCTTGACGCTTACCGGATCGGTTTTGGTCTCCCAATCGTGTGTGTCAACATCCCAGTTGATGATCGGCAGGCCAAGTTCCTTCATCACGGACTTGACCGTATCGTCATATGATCCTCCCACCGGACGCATCACGGTCGGGCGTGCGCCGCAGTACTGCTCGATGAGCTGGCTGTTGGACTCCACCTCGTCCCGAATCCCGTCTGCGCCCAGCGCGGGCAGCATGCTCATCGGATGGCTCATGGTATGATTGCCCAGCTCATGCCCCTCGGCCAGGTAGCGGTCACAGTGCGAATGAAAATCCTTCAGACGGTATCCGCACATAAAGAAGGTCGCATGTGCGCCGCGCTCCTTCAAACCGTCCAGCAGCGTCGCCGTCAGCCCATCCGGATAGTCGCTTGTCGCGCCGGTCGGGCCGTCGTCAAACGTCAGCGCAATATACACATCCGCGTCGGGAACATTGCTGCCGACCGTCTGTGTCAGGCCGTCCTTCATGGTGTTCAGATAAGCCTTCTGGCTGTCAAAACCGTCCAGCGGCATATTGGTAAACGAATATGCGCCGTCGCCGAGATCGGAATAGCTTTTACCGGTCAGCGCGGCAAACAGCTGCGCGGACACATAAAACGTTCCGCTCTCTTCCTCTTTATATACCTTGATGTCATCGCCCTTTACGCGGTCGCCATTCACTTCGGTCTTGCCGTCATCCCGCACAATGGACTGAATGCCGTTGTACTCGACCGTCCACTCGCTTTTGCCGTCGAATGCCGCCGTGCCGCCCAGCGTCGTCACCGCCGCCTTGAGCGGGATATATCTGGCGCCATCCACCTCGATCGCAGCCGTGCCGCGCTTGCCTTGCTCTTCCGTCATCTGCCGGCTTTCGCCGTTCATTACCAGCTTGTCAGAGTCTGTGCGCATAATCACACTGCCCTCTGTCACCTGCTGTTTGGACGGCCCAAGCACATCCAGCGCATCCTGAGCGATCCGGCTGAGCTTTTTGTCATCCAGCTCCTTCTTGGACTGAGAGATGACCACAAGATCTCCCTGTTCTGCGCCCAGCTCGCTCACCTGCCAGGAAAACGCCTGACAGACATCGCGCACCGGCACAAACGTTGTGCCGTCCTTCACCTCCGGCGCTGCGGACATCGTTTTGCTCTCTTCATTGAAGCGCAGGGTAGTACTCCCTACCTGCATACTCGCCGTATCTTTTTTATATTGGATCGACGCGGTTTGCCCCGCTTGATCCCAGGACAGCTGCAGTCCCAAATTATCGCAAAGCGAATTGACAGGGACAAATACCGCTCCCCCGCTGCCTCGATAAGCCGCTGAGGTTCCTAAATCGACCGACTTTCCGTCATGATAGGCTCGGGTATTATCCACCTGATACACCAGCTCGTTCTGATCCCCACCAAAGATCGCGCCGGAGATTCCTTTAACAATTCGAAACGCAACCGGAACCGCAATAATGATCACCAGAATCAGGGCAATCAACACCCCATAGTGACTATTGCGGCGGCGGCGACGGCATCGGTAAGGCCGATACGCAGACCGGTACGCCGACTGATATGCCATTTTCCGTTCAATCCTTCCTACTTTTATTGTTTATCGTGTTTCTGTTAATATATTATAGCATTATCGTTGATAAAATAAAGTTACAGTACTGTTAATTTTATCTTCCTGCGGCAGCAACTGCATCGTCCAGCATCTGAACGCCAACGCCAAGCAGATGCGGGCCTACATAGGCACCCAGCGTACAGTCGATCTCGCCCTCCATAAAATTTATGAACTCCGGCAGACTTTTCTGCGCCATTTCGCGAATTTCTATGAGTTCCGCGAGCGAATCTCCATGCGCTACCGCTAAGTTGAACCGCGCGCCGCGCGGCACAAGCTCCGCCGTCATCTGCACCATTCTCTGGATCGCGGCTTTCCGCCCCCGCATTTTGGCGACGTTGACGAGCTGCCCATCCGCCGCAAAGGAAATGATCGGCTTAATCTGCAAAAGCGTCCCCGCCACTGCCGAAATCTTGCCGATGCGGCCGCCCTTTTGCAGATATTCCAATGTATCGACACAGAAAAACACATGCGTATCGCGTATCAGCAGCGGAATGGCACGCAGCAGCTCCTCCCACGACCATCCCTCCTCAATCCAGCGCGCAGCCTGCAGCACGGCCGCCCCAATGCCCAGCGAACCGCTCAGCGAGTCGAACACCGCCACTTCCAGATCATCCGTCTGTTCTGCCATCACACGCACAAGGTTACAGGTTCCGCTCAAGCCGCTCGAAAGGTGAATCGCAATCACTTTCTCGTACCCTGCTTGGCGGATGCGCGCAAACACCTGTTCCACCGCTTCACCGCTGGGCAGTGTGGTCTTTGGAATTTCGGCCGGCAGCCGGCGGTATACCTCGCTTGGTGTGATATCCACGCCGTCAGCGTATTCCCCATCCGAAAAAATCAGTTTGAGCGGCACCACATATATATCATAGCGGCGCAGCAGTGTCGGCATGATATCCGCGCAAGAATCCGTGATCAATGCGATTTTCTGCTTATTCATATCATTTCTTCCTTTATAAATCTTCTCCAGCACTCCAGTTGATGAGATGCGGCGATATCCTTGGCTCATTTTGTTCAGACGGCGCAACTTTTACTCCGAAAAAATCATACCACTGTCCGCAGGCGTCGCACTGCCACGCAGTCGCCTCGGTTTCATCCATAATGTAGATCTCGTTTCCGCATTCACAGGTCAGAATCGTCATGAGTTCCTCTTTCCTCCACGCATTTCGGTAAATCTGCAAATCAGTTTCATAACGCATACAGTATAGCACATTTCATATAGGAAGTCGATGCTGCCGCACTTAAATTTGCTTTGTACCCGCCGCAGCGCAGCAGCGCCGCCCATAACAACTGGGCGGCGCTGCCGTTTTATCCGATGGAATCAGGTTGGGATATCTCCGTTTCGGAAAAGACTTACCTGAATGTTGCTGTATAGAAAAGCGGCACCTGTGCTGACAATGCGCAGGGTCGCGGGAACGGTTGGAACCGCAATCGGAACGCTGAAGGACTGATTGTCGATATCACTCGATGTGTGGAAACTCTGCTGTGCCGCCGCACCCGGTATCGAAACCCCGTCGAGCTGTGCAACAGTCAGTACATTGAGCGGGAACTTCACTTTGCTGCCCGGTGCAAAGCCACCGTGAAACGACAGCGTGTACACGCCAGCCCGATTAATTGTAATATTCGAGCTGTTGTTGGCATGGCTGACCGCATTGCCATACACCAACGCATTGCGGTCAAAGATCAGCGCAGTCTGTCCGGAGCCGCTTTGGGGCGGGTTGGAATATGCCGACAGCAGCTGGATCGGAGCGTTGCATCCGGTCGCGCCGCGCGGAATGATGAAATTAAATACCGCATCCTTCTCCGTACCGCTGTTCGTTACTGCAGCTTCTGTGTTCGGCTCCCCTGTTGTCACTGTGCCGACACGGACTGTCGCAGTATCTCCCTCCGGTCCGGTTGGGCCGGTCGGGCCAGTTGGACCGGTCGGGCCGCTTGGGCCTGTCGAGCCACTCGGACCGCTCGGGCCAGTCGGACCTGTCGGACCAGTCGGACCAGTCGGACCACTCGGACCAGTCGGGCCTGTCGGACCAGTCGGACCAGTCGGACCAGTCGGGCCAGTCGGACCGCTCGGACCTGTTGGACCCGTTGGGCCGCTTGGGCCGGTCGGGCCTGTCGGACCACTCGGGCCGGTTGGGCCACTCGGACCAGTCGGGCCAGTCGGACCGGTTGGACCAGTTGGGCCAGTTGGACCGCTCGGACCCATTGGACCGCTCGGACCCGTTGGTCCAATTGGGCCAGTCGGACCAGTCGGGCCGGTTGGACCAGTCACGCCGCGCGGTCCCATCGGGCCCCGCTCGCCACGCAAGCCGCGCGGCCCTGCCGGACCGGTCGCGCCTCTGGGGCCGGTCGGACCGCGCATACAGCAGCCGCCCGACTCCCCGCAGATTCTATCCATCCAATCGCCGGACGAACAATCCCTTCCGTCGCGTCCACCGAATTGAGAGCGATTGTACATATCGTTCTTCCTTTCAGGAAATTTGCCGGAACCCTGTTATCCGGCACTTCATTCTATGAATTCAAACCGCTCTCTGCTACCGTACCGCTCCGACACACAAAATACCGGCGATTATATGCTACCGCAGGGGATTCCGGCTGGAACATGGCTGCCCGCTCGTTCCAGATGGCAGCCTCCTCATGCCGTCCCTGCCGGTCACAACAAATGCACATCCCCAAACAGGGAATATATCCATAGTACGGCTGATGCACAAATCCGCCTCCCTCTGTATTACAGGGTACCTCCAGCGCGGTCTTATACCAGAACTCCGCCTGCGGCAGGCGGCCATCCTCCAGCTCGAGTGCTGCCAGCGCGCAACAGGTTTCGCCCCGCGGGATATCCATGGCAAACGACCGCACAAGCGCCTGCTTGGCATCCTCCCGCCGTTTCAGCGCAGACAGGCAGTCCGCTAAATTACGGCAGGCTTCAATTTTGTTTTCCACCCAGCCGTCCGGCATGGCGAGAAAGGCATGGAACGCCTGCACCGCCTGTTCATACCGCCGGTGTGCCATCAACTCCCGTGCATAGTAAAACGCCCCACGCGCGTCCAGTATTTCCCCTTTTTCCATCAGATGCTCATAGATCCGCAGGTTTCGTCCACTGTCTTCCTGCTTTTCTTTCCGATGCTGGACGGCAGCATCCTCATATACGATTTTACCCGCCGGTGCAATACACTCATGTACCGCGCCCTGCCATCGGAACCCTGCGCCGCGGCGCAGCAGACGCTCCCTGTAGTAGGTGAAGGTGGGCCGTCCCTGCTCATCGAACGCGGTGTGATACGGCAGCATCACAACATCCTCCGTACCATCCATCCGTTCCTTCAGCGCAAGGAATCGCTCTCTGTCCTCCGGCGCGATCACGTCATCCGCATCCAGCCACAATATATATTCTTTTTCTGCCTGCTCAAAAGAAAAGTTGCGCGCTGCCGAAAAATCATCACACCAGGCGAAATCGAACACTCTGCCGTATTCCGCTGCAATCTGTCTGGTGCGGTCGGCAGAGCCGGTGTCCACAACCACAATTTCATCCGTAATCTCCCGCACGCTGTCCAGACAGCGCGCAAGCACGGCTTCTTCGTCTTTTACAATCATGCAAAGGCTGATCGTTACCATAAAACTCCCTCCCGCACAGACTATGCGGGAACAGGGATGCGTGTCAGTCCCGCTGCAAAGGCGCAAGAACAGGGACGGTTATTTTTCCCAAATTCTTTCCCTATTCTCTGTTTTTTTGCGCGGCTTTGCAGTATAATACCAATAGACTTATTTGTCAATCGGAGGTGTCTGACATGTATGAAGCATATCGGGACGCATTGCTGAACGTGGACAGTTACGGCGCCATTTTCATGTATGCGACCCATAAAGACCTGACGACCGCACCGCGTCACATTGTCCGTATGACAGAGCCGGTCGATCCGCGCGTGCTGCTGGCCGCCGTGCGCACCGCACTTGACCGCTATCCCCAGTTTGCGCTCGGCCTTGTGCGCGGGGAAACCCAGTACCGCTACCGCATCATCACCAAGCCGCCCATCGTTTTGGAGATGGACGACCTTTCCCCCTACTACATCGGCTCGGACGATACCAACGGCTATCTGTTCCTCTGCGGCTATAAAGGCAGCACGATCTATTTGGAGTACCAGCATTGCATCTCGGACGGGCGCGGCTTTGACCAATTCATCCGCACCATCCTGTATTATTACCTCAAAGGCATGGGCCATGATGTCGAGCCCGGCCGCATCCGCACGAACGAGACCCAGTTCACACCTGAGGACTGTGAGGACGGCTATTTGCGCCTGCGCGGCATGCCGCAGTCGGACGCAGACCATCATCCTGACGTCCCTTCCTTCCATATGCCTGAGTACGACAGCCGGAACGACGACAATGAGCTGACAACCGAGCTGACGCTCTCCCTGCCCCAGCTGCTTGCCTACACCAAGGGAAACGGCGTTACGCCCATGACTTTTTTGATGACCGCGATCTCCATGGGGATGTACCGCACATATTATGAGGGGACAAGCCGCACCGAACCCATCATCGCAGAAGTGCCGATGGATCTGCGCGCCTATGTCAAAACCACGACCACGCGCTTTTTCGTTTCCCTGCTCGACCTGCCCTTCTTCTATGAGTACTTTTCCATGCCCTTCCTTGAGGCATGTCAGGCGTGCAAGGCCTATTTCGACACGCAGAAAAACCTTCCGCATGCAGTGTACTGGGCGCTCAAAAACGCCAACCGCGTGGCAAAGTCTCACAAGCTGGACATGCCGATCGATGAAAAGGAGCAAATGATGCGGCAGCAGGCACGCGATTATATCCGCCGGGACAGTTTTATCCTCACCAATATCGGCGAATTCAAGCTGCCGCCCAGCATGGAGCCATTTGTTAAGGACTATTCCGCCATCCTGCCGTGTGCGTTCCAACCGTTCGGTATCCTGGTCAGCTCATACAGGGATACGCTCAAGGTATCCATCTCCCAACGAGACTTTAATTATCACCTGGTGGAAAATATCCGCGCTGTATTGCGCGAAATCGGTTTTGATACGACCGCCCTGCCCTACACTTTTCATGTGACGCGCTACGACGGTCTGCGGCTGGCCCAAGAAGATGTATAATCCCCCAGCTTCATTTTCATCACACATCCAAGCGCACAGCCTGTTCATTAACTGCTTTTAGGTGCGTACGATATGCACACATCGCCGATTCCCCGCTGATTTGTTCCACGCGTAACCACCACCCATTTCATGTCATGACTTTCAGCGAAAATGTGATGGCCCAAAGATTTGCGTAAGGCAAACAACCCGAAGAATATGCGCTGCCACGCGGCATACAACGGCAATGGATTCTTTCGGAATGGATTCTTTCGAATG
>DXDO01000100.1 GCA_019115425.1 Candidatus Agathobaculum merdigallinarum
AACGGGATGTCCGAGATCGAAACCGCGATCGAAGCGCCCAGCAGCGCTACGACCTCGGGGGAGTTGTCATAGTCGTTCTCCAGCACGGTGCAGACGATGGAAACATCGTTTCTGAGATCCTTGGGGAACAGCGGGCGCATCGGGCGGTCGATCTGGCGGGAGGCCAGGATCGCCTTCTCGGAGGGACGGCCCTCACGGCGCATGAAGCTGCCCGGGATGCGGCCTACTGCGTACAGGCGCTCCTCAAAGTCAACCGAGAGCGGGAAGAAATCGATGCCGTCGCGCGGCTTGGCGGACGCGGTCGCAGTGACGAGCACGGCGGTATCGCCGTAGCGCACCAGGCACGAGCCGTTGGCGAGCTGCGCCATCTTGCCGGTTTCGACGGTTAAGCGGCGGCCGGCGATCTCGGTTTCAAAAACGCGGTAGTTTTTGAAGTCAAAATGATTGATGTTTGCCATTATTTTTCCTCCTCATACATTCATTGCTCCGGAGGGCGGCGAATCACTTTTTTAGCACTTGAAGCAGGGGGGATTTGTCCAATTCGGGACGTTCTCCGCTCCTTCAACTGCTAAAAAGCGGTTTTGCCGCCTTCCACTGAGAAAACACGAATAGGGGAGCAGACTGCCCCCCTATTCCCTTGTTTTTCTTACTTACGGATGCCGAGCTTGGCAATCAGCGCACGGTAGCGGTTGATATCCTTCTTCTGCAGGTATGCCAGCATAGAACGGCGCTGGCCGACCATCTTGAGCAGGCCGCGGCGGGAGTGGTTGTCCTTCTTGTGGACCTTCAGGTGCTCGGTGAGCTCCTGAATGCGCGCGGTCAGGATAGCGATCTGAACTTCCGGAGAACCGGTGTCGGTCGCGTGGGTGCGGTTTGCCTCGATAACGGCGGTCTTGTCTTCCTTACGAATCATGTTGATTTTCACCTTTCATTATAAAATATTACTTTGACTTTTCATACCCGCGTGCCGGGCTGCGGCTTGGTGAAATGGACGCGGTAGGGACGCGGCCGGTTCTTCCGTCAGCTAAGCAGGGGGCGAAAGTACAATTTATAATACCATGCTCAAACGAATTTGTAAAGTAATTTCTCGTTTTTTATTTATTTTGACGCAATTTAACACTTTTCACCCCCGTTTTTGTCGAAATGTACAATTATGAACAAATTGTAAACAGTATTTTGTCAGTTTTTTACCTTGCCGCAGCCGGCGGAGCGATGCTATAATTTTACCATCGTCGGCAGAAAGTTGATCGAATTTATCACTCTTAAAGCCGTTTTCTGGTTAAAGACACGCGACGGGGCTGTGCAGCAGTGCGGCCTGAAGTCGCGTTCTTTTTTTGTATCCTGTTTTTTATGAGCTGCCGGATGCGCCTTGCGCGTATCCGGCGGTTGTTTTTCTGAGCGCAGAACAATCCGGACAGCCGCTGTCCGTTTTTCCTGCTATAATAAGTACGGAAAGCCTTCCAGCGCGTTCCGGAAAAAGAATTTCGCAGGGGCGGTCATCAGCCGCCCACTCTTCCGAAAGGCGGCGCAGCCTATGCAGACCATCCCTGCAAAAACCATCGTCACCAACACAAAAAACAGCGCGGGCTGGTTCGGCGCGCGCTACAACATGAATATCTACCGCGGATGCTGCCACGGCTGCATCTACTGCGACAGCCGCTCAGAATGCTACCGCAACGACGATTTCGACACCGTATACGCAAAGCAGGATGCCCTGCGCATCATCCTCGATGACCTGCGCCGCAAGACCCAGCCGGGCGTGGTGTCCACCGGCGCGATGAGCGACCCTTACAACCCATTCGAGCGCACCGAACAGCTCACGCGGCATGCGCTCGAACTGCTTGCCGCCTACGGCTTTGGGGTGGCCGTCGCAACAAAAAGCGATTTGATCTGCCGCGACATCGATATCCTGCGCGAGATCCACGCGGACGCGCCTGTGCTGTGCAAGCTGACGGTCACCACAGCGGATGACGCGCTCGCCAAACTGATCGAGCCGCACGCCCCTCCCCCTTCTGCCCGACTGGACGCGCTTGCCCGCCTGTCAGATGCCGGACTGCCCACCTGCATCCTGCTTATGCCCGTGCTCCCATGGATCACGGACACCGAGGAAAACGTGCTGACTCTGGTGCGCCGTGCCAAAGAGGCAGGCGTACCGTCTATCTATCCCGCGTTCGGCCTGACCATGCGCGACCGCCAGCGCGCCTATTTTTATCAACAGCTTGACCGCACCTTCCCCGGCCTCAAGCAAAAATACATCTCCCGCTACGGCACGCGCTACCAGTGCGCCAGTCCGCACGCGCGGCGGCTTTGGGAGGTGTTCACCCGTGCCTGCGACGCCGCGGGTATCTTTTACCGGATGCAGGACATCACCCGCCGCTACCAGCGCGGATACGACTGCGGGCAGCTGTCTTTCTTCTGAGCCATGCGCAAAGCGCACAAAATTTCCGCAAAGCGCCGCAGACATCATTGCGCGATGTTGCCTCAAACTTCCTGTGAGCTTGGAACGTATCAGTGAGCAGGTCCTGTTCTGAAAGAAGTACAGAGAAAGGGCCGGAGAGCAGGTCTCCGGCCCCCTAGAGGAAGATGGATTGATTTAGTGTTCCAGATATCGCTCACTGAACCGCATCATAATCATGGCGATCTGTGCTCTGGATGTCTGTCCAGCAGGCTCCAGGGTGGTACTACTGGTGCCAGTCAACAATCCCTCAGCGGCAGCCCAGCGGACGGCCTCAGTGTACCATTCGCCGATGCTTACATCGTCAAAGTCCATAGCGTAAGCGACTACTGGGCTGCCCGCCAGCCGCCACAGCACGGTAACGATCATGCTCCGACTGGTGGTGTTTTCGGCTCAAAGGTGGCGGGGCTGGTGCCCGCTATCAGGCCGTTTTCTTGCACATACTGCACGTCCTCGGCGTACCACGCATCCTCGTCCACATCATGGAAGGAGTTCTCCCAGGGCTGTTCCGGCTCCTAGACAGTCCGGTAGGTCACCTCAATGGTCACTTTCCCACTAGGCTGGGTGAAAGTGTAGGTCTGCGTGCGGTTGGGCAGAGCGACGCTCCACGTGCCGTCGCCGTTGGGTGGCATCGTGATCCGCTGTCGCAAGTCACCGCGGCGCTCTCACCTACAGGTACACCGGAGAGCGTCAAAATCACAGGGCCGTCGCGAGAGAGAGCCGTGGGGTCTGCCGTCAGGGTCAGTGCAGGTGTCGCTTTCTCAACTTTAAGGGTTGCTCTGCCTTGACCCGCCAGCATGACCGCCACGCCGCCAAAGTTGGCGGTGGCGGTGATGATATAAGGACTGCTATTCGGTTTCCGCTGTTCGCCGTCCAACGTCACGGTCAGCGTGGTCGTGTAGGGGCCACCAGTGTTTTCGGCCTCGACAGCCCCAGTAGCGCGTCGCTTGTATCGCCCAGAAAAAATACCTTGTCGGCATCAGCAAGCGCATTGAGGCCGTTGCTCTGCGCCTTTTGCGCGCTCGCCGTGATGGTGATGGTGTCGCCATAGGCGGCGGTGCTGTTGGTCAACGGATTACCGGATGCATCCGCGAATGCCACCGTCACCGCACTGGCGTAGCTCACGTTGCCGTTAACCGTACCACTGCCGATCAGCGTGCCGCTGGAGATCAGGTTCCCTCGTTGTCAATCATGCCGTTGTTGGTGAGCGTCACGCCCGCGGGGATGGTGTGGATAGTGTTCTCGGGGATAGCCAACGTGCGTTCAGCGGAAATTTCAAAGTCCTCTCAGGGAGCGACATTGGTGCCGTACACCCTGCCTGCGACGACCTAGGAGGTGACGCCACTCCATGTGTTGTCTTAGCCGCTCTGATCACCGATGCTGCTGGCGAAAATGACCGCGTTGCCATTCTCACCGGTGGAGAAGGTGCCGTGGTCGCTACTGTCACTGCCGCCGCCAATATCTGCGCCGCCTCTGGGCTCGTCCTTGGCGTTACTATGCCGCCGTTGATGATGGTGCCAAACCTAGCAGATATGTTGTCACTGCCTATGCCAGCGGTGCCGGTAGAATCATTGACAATTGCGCCTGCCGCAGTCTGCTTACCCATATTTTCTTCTACCGACCGGGCATAGATGGTCAGGCTGTCATCTTCGCCGATATTGATTTCCTGTTCCGCATTCAGCGTACAGCCGTCCGCCAGAATGAGGTGTATCTCCCCTTCGTCGTTGAAACGGGAGTCAATGGTCACGTTGCTGTTTACGACGTGCCAGCCGTTATTATTATCGCCCCACATCGTGTTCTCCACTGTAACTGCCGTGGTGCTGGGGCAGGTCTTCGTACCGCCGTCGGCATCTATGTGCGAAACATCGTTCGCTGGGTCAGCCAAGAGATCAGTCCCGTTATCCCTGGTGGCTGACCCCGGATCTTGGCCCCCTCCACCGTCACGGTGATGGTGGGCAGGGCGCAACTCTCCGCCACCGCACCGCCCTTTGGAAGCACAGCAGTGAAGGTATAGCCGCTGGGGGTATTCGGGTCGTACTCCGGCTCCGATACCCAGGTCACGCCCTCGATCTCCGCGGGGATAGGCTTGGTCTCCGCGCCCACCACGCCGATAGAGAGGACTTCCGGCAGGATTGGTTCCTAACCCGCCTGAATGGTCTGGGCAGCTACATCTTCCGCCAGAGGCGCAAGATCCGTGACAGTGGCGACTAGCGACTTCTGGCTGAGCGCGGGCGCCTCACCTTCCTCGGACAGAGATTGCCCGCAGTCCTCCGGCTCGGCCCCCTCGGCTCCACAGGCAGGGCAAGCTGTGTTCATGCCTTCCTCTGTGCAGGGTGCAGGGCACCGTACAGGTGTAGCCGGATTCCTGTGGGGCACTTTGTCCCAAAGAATCGTCCGCTGCGAGCACTCCGACAGGGAGCATGGGCAGCAGCAGGGCAAAACACAGGAGGAACGCGCTGATACACTTTGGGATTGGTTTGGGGTTCATTTGTGCGTGTACCCCCTTGGCAATATGGTTTTTGGGGGTGTATATGATCCGCCAGAGCGGTTTCAAGGGGCAACCTACTTGGTCCCTCAAGCCAACCTTCTTAGGGAATCTCATATTGCGCCTTTTTCCATTTATAATCCGTTCCATCCATTGACCATTTGCCTCGTAGAAACGTTTGCATTTGAGGGCCTCTAAGAAATCTTTTTAGGCCATCTGTATCATCATTGTTTAGATATGTTACTAATTCATCATTTATCTCTATAAGTAGGTCAAACAACGCTTTGGGTTTGGGATCAGCATCTGCGCGAGCCGCAGCCGCCTCTAAGTCAAATGCATCTCCAGGATCATAGTTACGATTTCCAGGCCCTACTATTAAATTGCCAGGGAACCAGGTAAACAGTTCTCTGTCAAAATCTTCGTCATCTCTCTGTTTTTTTTGCGTCTGATACTGTTGATAACCGCTTCGATCGCCTGAGCGAACGGAACCCCACTGTCGGTCAAATGCCTTTAAAAGAGATTCTTTGATATAATTCCAGGTTGTTTTATCCTGATATATTCTTTCAAACACTAACCTCATCACATTATAGGGAATAATGTGATGCCGCTTTAACGATACTCTCGCTGCGGATTGAAGCTTTAACTTTCCCCTAACTTTTCTCTCAAATCCATCAAGTCTTGGAAGAAACCGTGGATTTTCTCTTTGCGGTATTTCGTCTCCTATTTGTTCGTAATTCAAAGCTAATGGCGCACACTGCACCACCGGTTCCGCCGCCGTCCCCATTGTCCGGGCCACAGCCTCGATATCGGCGCTGTGCTCCAGGGCCGGGGAGCGGTTCACGGCCATGCCATGTTCCATCCCCGTGGGCCGTACCTGTCCCAGCTTCTGCTGGGCCGCATGGGTCATCTCATGGTTTAGTAGCTCCTCCTGCCCCGGCCCAATGAAAATGTCGGTGCCATAGGTGTAAGCCCCGGCGTCAAACTTGGCGGGCTCGGCAGAATCCCGATGAATACGCACATCGTCCATCGGCAGGCCAAACTGCCGTTCAAACTGGGCCCGCATGGCGTCGGCCAATGGCTCACCGCCGGACGGGCGGGGCGCTTGCGACTGCGCGTCCAGCATTCCGCCCGCCAGAGCGTACCGCTGGCGAAACTCGTCGATCAGGGACAGGCCGCCCTGAGGGGCCTGTCTCTCCTGATCCCCCAGCATGGAGAGCATGGCCTGATTTCCCACTCCAGCGAAGATTGTGGACAGATCGGCATAGTCTGGGGAAGCTCTCCCTGTCTGCCCCTCCTGAGATTTTCTCTCTGGATTTTCCAGTTTTGCGTAACCAAGCACTACGTCCACCTCCAGAAACCTGATAGAAAACAACCACTGCAATCCCTTGGGATCCTTTGTACTAAAGTCCTCGGGCGGGGCGGCCTTACCGATCCGACGCCGCCTATTTCAGATGACAACATTCGTTCCGTTCTGTTGTAGTCATATACAAATTACACAGCTAATTAATGTCTACTGAACAAACGACGATTTCCTGCGAGGGAGCCAGATGGCGAGCAGCACCACCAAAATCCGCAAAAGGGCGCTCTGAATCTTGCGGAGATTCAGCAGCAGGACCGACATGGCAATCACATGGGCGGCCGTTTCACGCAGTCTGGAGGTAATAAGCCCCATGCCGCATTTCCGTTTTGCCAGGCTGAATCTGCGCTCTACCTCCACACGTTCGCATTCATCCAGACGATCCTGTGTGTTGTCCCTGTGATCGTCCTTCCTCGGCCTGCC
>DXDO01000101.1 GCA_019115425.1 Candidatus Agathobaculum merdigallinarum
CATTTTCTTGTCCTCACTTTCAGATGGATTCAGGGTGTACAGGGACAAAAAAAGCTTCGTCCCTTAATCGAACATTAAGAGACGAAGCGAAACTCCGCGGTACCACTCTTGTTGCCGCCTATCTCGCGGCCACCTCAGCGCGCATCCAACAATGCGCCGCCCCCGTAACGGTGGGCATCCGTTCCAGCCTACTGCAACTGCTTTCAGCGGACAGCTCCCGGGCGAGTTTCACCGTTTCCTGACGCTGCCTTACACCGGCCGGCAGCTCTCTGCGGACAGGGACGCGGTTACTTTACCCGTTCATCACCTTTTTCAATATGTATTTATATTATCGTCTGTCCCTGCCATTGTCAAGAGTTTTTTTATTTTTCTTGGTGCTTTGTCTCTGCCGACTTGCGAATATGCCTTTCATCTGGTATAGTAAACAGGTACTATGTAAAAAGATTGAAAGAAAGAGGAGTATTTCAAGTGAAGCAACTGGGACTGTTAATCCGTTTGATCATCGGCATTATTGCCGGCACGCTCATCGGCCTTGCGGGCGGCTGGCTGGGAATCGCTGATTCCACCGGTTTTATCGCCATTGTCCGTATTTTTGCAACGTTCACATCGCTGTTTTCCACCTTCCTGTCGTTCATGATCCCGCTAATCATCCTGTCTTTTATCACGGTTGGTATGGCGGAGCTCGGCAAGAAGGCCAACCGCCTGTTCGGGCTGACGCTGCTTCTGGCCTACGGCACAACCGTCGTTTCCGGATTTCTGACTTTTTTCATCGGCAGCGCCACGCTGCCCTCGCTGATCCAGCCGATCACTGGCGACATTCTGGAAAGCAATGCGTTTGAACCGTTTTTCACCATTGGCGTTGACCCTATTTTCAGCGTGATGACCGCGCTGGTGCTGGCGTTTGTCCTTGGCATCGGTATGGCAAACCTGCGCAGCTCTTCTCTTCTGGATGTTTTCCGCGATTTGCAGAAGATCGTTTCTGGGGTACTCAAGCATATCATTATCCCGCTGATTCCGGTGCATATTGCGGGCCTGTTCTGCAATATCGCCGCAGAAGGCAGACTGTTTGCGACCATCAAAATGTTTGCCTCCCTGTTCGCCATCATCCTGATCCTGCAGGTGCTGTATATCCTGTCGCAGTTTGCGCTGGCAAGCGTTGTATGCCGCAAAAACCACATGAAGAGCATCAAAAATGTCTTTCCCGCATACTTTACGGCGCTCGGCACGCAGTCCAGCGCGTCCACCATCCCCGTCGCGCTCGATTGTGCGTATAACAACAATGTGGGCCGCGATGTTGCGGATTTTGTCATCCCGCTGTGCGCCACCATCAACCTGAACGGCGATACCATCTGCCTTGTGCTCGGTTCGATGGGCATTATGCTCGCCAGCGGCATGGAACCGACGCTTACGCTGTTTGCACCCTTTATCATGATGTTGGGAGTCACCATGGTTGCCGCGCCCGGTGTGCCCGGCGGCGGCGTAATGGCGGCGCTCGGCCTGATCACTTCCATGCTGGGCTTTACCGATCCCATGCAGCAGCTCATCATTGCGCTGCACTTCTCGCAGGACAGCTTTGGCACTGCGACCAATGTCACCGGCGACCAGGCGATTGCGCTGATCGTTGACAAATTTGACCGCGCCGGTCAGCAGGACGAAGGCTGATTGCGCAGCAGAAAGGAGTGCCCTCAATGGAGGTATTGCTCGATATGATCCATCAGTTTGATTACAGTATTCTGGTGCAGATTTCCGACAGTATGCGCGGCGGATTTTCCGACACCGTTTGGACGGTGATCACATCGCTCGGCAACGGCGGCGCGCTTTGGATTGTTCTTGCAGTCGTGCTTCTGTTCTTCCGCAAAACGCGGCGTGCCGGTGCTGCAATGCTGGCCGCCCTGCTGATCGGCCTGCTGGTCGGCAATGTGCTCATCAAGCCGATGGTCATGCGTCCGCGCCCCTTTGTGACGCACTCCGACCTGATTGCACTGATCCACCCCAGCGACCAGTGGTCTTTCCCGTCAGGCCATACACTGTCCTCCTTCGCCGCAGCGTCGGCCCTGTGCTTTTACCACCGCAAATCCGGCCTTCTCGCTTTTGTGGTGGCGGCGCTGATCGGTTTTTCGCGCTTATATCTCTGCGTGCATTATCCAACCGACGTGCTCGCCGGCATGTTCCTGGGCATTTTGTGCGGCCTGCTTGCAGGATGGCTGACCGACCGCGCCGCAGACCGCATTCATACTATCCGGCTGAGAAAGGGCGCCTGAATGAATCAGTATAAACGTCTTTTGAGCAACACCTTTATTTTCGCGATCGGCACGTTCAGCTCCAAAATCCTGGTCATTTTGATGCTCCGTTTCTATACGGGCATGATGACGCAGGATGAAATGGGCGTGGCCGATCTCATCATCAAAACCACCAGCATTCTGTACCCTGTGGTATCGCTGTCCATCGGGCAGGCGGTCATCCGGTATGGACTGGAGAAAAAACGCCGCAAGCATGACGTTTTTACGATCGGGCTGTTCACCGTGCTGGGCGGTTTTCTCATCGCTCTGCCCTTTCATCCCTTGCTGGGCTTTGTTCATTATAACACTTCCGCAGGCACAACCGGTACACTGCTGGAATACCAGTGGCTGATTTACCTTTATGTGCTGACCTCCTGCACGCAAAACGTATGCAGTCAGTTTATCCGTGCGCTGGGATTTGTGCGGCTCTATGCGATCGACGGTATTTTTCGCACGTTCGTGACCATCCTGCTCAATATCCTGTACCTCAAGGTATTTCAGTGGAACATCTTCGGCTATGTGTTCTCCATCATCTGTGCGGATGCGCTCTCCACTGTCTGCCTGTTTTTAATCGCCGGACTTTGGAAATATGTGCGTCTGCGCAAGCCAAATCTCTATCTTTGGCGCAGCATGCTGGCCTATTCGCTTCCTTTGGTGCCGGATGCGATTCTGGTCTATATCATCGGCTTCTCCGACCAGGCCTTTCTGGCCGCCATGCAGGATACCTCTGTCAGCGCTATTTACTCAATTGCCTATCGCGTGCCAACGCTGATCGCACTCGTTGCCTCCATTTTTGTTGATGCCTGGCAAATTTCGATTGTCAACAACAATTCCCGCGAGGAGCAGATCCGGTTTTTTTCCAATGTCGGCAACACATACAGTTCGATCGTTTTTATCATTGTCTCAGGCGGCATCATGTGCGCCAAGCTCGCCATGATGATTCTCGCCGTGCCCAGCTACTTTATCGGCTGGACGTTTATCCCCGTGCTGGCGCTCGGTGCGGGCTTCAACTGCCTGTCCAGCTTCCAGAAAAGCGTATATCTGCTGGAAAAGCAAACGATCCCTTCCTTTCTGTCCACCGCGTTCTCGGCTGTAATCAATATTGCGCTTAATGCCCTGCTCATCCCCCAGTATGGCGGCACGGGTGCCGCAATCGCAACGCTGGTCAGCTATATTGCCTTGTTTCTCTACCGCGCCATTGACAGCCGCCGCTTTATGCCGGTGCAGTGGAACAAAAAACGCCTTGCCGGTACCGTTCTGCTGACGGGCGTGCAGGCAATCCTGATGCTTCTTGAGCCGCCGCTCTGGCTGGTCTGGCAGCTTGTCTTGTTTGCTCTGGTGTTCCTGCTCAACTGCCGCGAGCTGTTGGCTGGTGTGAAAAAGCTTCTGCATCGCACATAAGCAAGGGCGCAAAAAGATGCTGGGTGAACGATTGTTCATTGGATTTGGCGAAAAGTACGGTAAATATCCTTAAAAAAGTATTCGTAGAAACAAAACCGCTTCCGGCAGGCTGCTGGAAGCGGTTTTGCTTTATAAAATTTTGACGCAAATCGTCTCCAAGAATAATACCTCTCCTGTCTTTTCTGGTATCTCAGATAGATTCAGGTTGGCATATCGAGACAACCATCGGTTCATCGTTCCTCAACGATTTAATATCAATCATTTATCCTTATTTCGAGAATTTCGGCTGGGCGTTATCCCGCCCTTTCAATCAACGCCATTAAGATAAGCTCCCCCTCCTTGGCCCCTCGTCTTAAGTCCTCATCTTACTGACGTTGCCCTGCACGATTCAGATTTTCTGGTCGCCGGTAGACCAGACGTGCTTCTCATTCGCCGCAGCCGCGGTATTCTGCGCCATCACGCCCACCAGCTTGTGCGGGACGTACGGCTCCTCCAGATAGACAATCTCCTCCGCGCCGAGGTTCAGGTCGACCGCCTTTGCCGCTCCTTCGATATGGTGCAGCTTGGTTGCGCCGACAACAGGGGCTGTGACCTTGGTCAGCAGCCAAGCCAGCGAGACTTCGGTCATGGAAACGCCATGCCGCTCCGCCAATTCCGCTACGCGGTCGATGATCCGCCGGTCCTGCTGTTCGGTCGCTCCATACTTGAGCTGCGCATAGCTGTCTTCCTGCAGGCGCTTGGAGGTCTCGCCCGGGTGTTTGGACAGACGCCCACCTGCGAGCGCACTGTACGGCGTCATAGCGATGTTTTCCTCACGGCAGAACGGCGCCATCTCGCGCTCCTCCTCGCGGAAAATCAGGTTATAATGCCCCTGAATTGAGACAAATTTGGCAAAGTCCTCTTTTTCTGCGAGCGCGTTGGCTTTGGCCAGCTGCCAGGCAAAACAGTTGGAAATGCCGATATAGCGCGTTTTTCCCGCTTTGACCATGTTGCTTAGCCCTTCCAGAATATCATAAAGGGGCGTCTGATAATCCCACATGTGGTAGATATACAGATCCACATAGTCCATGCCGAGGTTTTGCAGACTCTTGTCCAGCATCCGCTCGATATGCTGCTGGCCGGTCACACCGGTTTCGATCTCCTCGGGCGTGCGTGGCAAGAATTTGGTCGCAACGACCACTTCATCCCGTTTCGCAAAATCGCGCAGCGCGCGGCCGAGATACTGCTCGCTGGTGCCGCTCTGGTAGGCGATGGCGGTGTCGAAAAAGTTGACGCCCAGCTCCAGACCGCGCTTAATGATCTCACGGGAATGTGCTTCGTCGATCGTCCAGCTGTGCTGGCCATGTTGTGCATCGCCGAAGCCCATACAGCCCATGCAGATGCGGGACACCTGCAGATCCGAATTCCCCAGTTTGGTGTATTGCATTTGGTTTTCCTCCCTCAATAAAAACGGTTGGTTCTCCGGCGCGAGGAGCTGCGCAGCTTCTCCCCGCAAAGCCTGTTGTGCATATATTTTTACCGATCCATACACTGACTTTGTCCAGTTTTACCCATTATTCCATTTTGCCAAAGCGGACAACCGCAATCAGGTATCACTTCAGCCGCTTTCCCAGCATGTATGCCTGCTTGGGGAACGCGGAATGCTCTGTCAGCGCCGGTGTGCCGCAGCCATAGCCGAGTACCATACCCATATCCTGCAGGTTCAGATAGCGTACCAGTGTTTTGTAATGGGCTTCCAGCGCTTCAAAGGTCCAGTTGTCGCTGTTCCACGCCGCCGTCAGCAAGGCGGACTTCATGCGCTTGCGCTGGATCGAGCTGTTGAACGCGCAGAAGCAGTCGATCATGGTTTTCAGCTGGGCGGACATGCCATAGTAATACAGCGGCGTGACGAACACCAGCATATCCGCGTCCAGAATCTTTTTGCGAATGCTCTCCACATCGTCCTTCTGCACGCAGGGCCCTTCATACCCGCAGTGGATGCAGCCGGTGCAGGGATGGATGTCTGCGTGGGCTGTGTCGATGACCTCCACGCTGTGTCCAGCCTCCTCCGCGCCCCGCTTGAAGTGCTCCGCCAGCATGTTGGACGAGCCGTGTTTGTTCGGACTTCCTTCCAGAAGGATCATTTTCATTTTCCTGCATCTCCCTATGTGATTCCGGTTATCTCGATTTCGTATCCGATTGATTCATGTAAGTTAGCTGTGATTTTCGGATTTTTCCCAATATTTTCAGTATAATACCGCTGTATGCAAACGGCAAATACCTATCATTTATTTTTAATTATGCCTGTCAGGAATAGTATCATCATTGCTGCCTTTCCCTTCTGCAATGCCGCAGCAATTTTCCCATATAATGCGATGCCCTTGAAGCCGGTATAAAGGGACATTTTCAGAATGTCTGATACCTATGTTGCATGATGAAAATACAAGCTGTATGTTGCTGCAAAACATTCGTCTCATCGGGTTAACTTCTCCGCTTAAAATGCATATCAGGCATGAGAAGCACCTATCCATATTGATTTTTGTAATATACCGTGGTATTCTTCTGGCAAAGAGGTGATTTCTCATGGAGATACGGGTTTTGAGATATTTTCTCATGGTTGCCCGCGAAGAAAATATTACAAAGGCGGCCAATCTGCTGCATTTGACCCAGCCGACCCTTTCCAGACAGCTGATGCAGCTGGAAGAGGAGCTTGGCGTTACGCTGTTCCGCCGGAGCAAACACCGTATCATCCTGACAGAGGAGGGTATGCTCCTGCGCCGCCGCGCAGAGGAGATCGTCTCGCTGGCGGAAAAGACCAAAGACGACTTCCGGCACAAGCAGGAGCATCTGGCTGGGACCATTGCCGTCGGCAGCGGAGAACTCCAAAGCTCCCGGTTCTTTACCCAGCTGATTGCCGCTTTCCAGAAGGAAAACCCGCTGGTATCCTTCCGGATTTACAGCGGCAACTCGGACAATATCAAGGAGCGCATTGAGCGCGGCCTGCTGGACATCGGCCTCTTGCAGGAGCCGGTGGACATTGCCAAATATAACTTCGTGCGCACGCCGGTACACGAGCAATGGGGCGTTCTGGTGCGCGCAGATTCCGAACTCGCAGCGAGGGACTTTGTCAGCCCGGCAGATCTGGCCGATGTGCCGCTCATCCTGCCGGACCGTGAAAATGTGCAGAACGAACTGCTCAACTGGTTCGGTCCTCATGCCGAGGAACTTCGCATCACTGCCACCGGCAATCTGCTTTACAATCTGGCCTTTCTGGCGCGGGAAAGCGGAGGCTGTGTGCTTACGCTCAATCTGGCCTGTCATTATGAGGGGCTGCGGTTTATTCCCCTTGCACCGGAACTGAAATCCGGCACGGTTCTGGTATGGAAGAAAGCACAGACGTTTTCTCCTGCGGCTGCTGCGTTCATTGCCTATTCCAAAAAATACATTTCAGGAATACTTTGATATTGAATATAAGCATTAGACGATATTTTGCATGCGCGTTACAATATAGGTGTTCCGGATGGAACGCCTATATTTTTGGGGGCACGGAACACAATCGCCCGAAGGGAGGGAGCCGGTGACCATCCATGAAGCAAGCGCACGCTATCATATCCCGCTGGAAATCCTTCAGGAATATGAAAGCTGGGGGCTGTGCGGCGCGGTAAAACGGGTGATGGGCGTCTGGCAGTATGACGATACCGATATCGAGCGCCTGAGCCTGATTATGACCCTGCACGACGTGGGGTTTGCAAGCGCGGAGATCGAAACCTATATGAAGCTGCTTCTGGAACAGAAAGGGACGGAAGCCCAACGCCTGCGGATGCTCGACCAAAAGCGGGAAAGCACGTTGGACGAAATCCACTTCCGCGAAAAGCAGCTTGAGCGGCTGGACTATCTCCGCTTCCATATCCGCAAGCAGCAGGAAGCGCAGCAAGATTGATCAGAGACGCGAACCAAAAGATTTATATATTTTCTGCAAGGAGGAAGCACTATGAAGATTCAGGACAAAACCATGTTTGACCAGCAGAATATTTTCGGTCAGGGCCAGGCGAACACCGCCTTTGCCCAGTTTTTCATCGGCAATTCCTATCTGAACCCGCTGACCAAGCCCTGCGAGAGCGCCGTAGGACTCGCAAACGTCACCTTTGAACCCGGCTGCCGCAACAACTGGCATATCCATCATGCCAAAAGCGGCGGCGGGCAGATCCTGATCTGCACGGCCGGCGAGGGCTGGTATCAGGAGGCGGGCCAGGATGCCGTCAGCCTGACGCCTGGCTCTGTCATTGTCATCCCGCCGGAGGTAAAACACTGGCACGGCGCCAAGGCGGACAGCTGGTTTTCCCATATCGCCGTGGAGGTGCCCGGCGAGGAGACCGCTAACGAATGGCTCGAGCCGGTAGACGATCAGGCGTATGCCAACCTGTAATGGAGCAGGGATGTCTGTCCGCCCTGAGAATTAAAGTACGATTGATGGTTTGCGGCGCACAAACGCCGCTGAAAGGAGTCCATTTTTTATGAAGAACTATCATGAAACCGATCCTGAATTTATGGAACGCTTCGAGCATTTTGCTTTTGAAGAAGTGGTAAACGAGCCCGACCAGCAGCTGGACGAGGTCACCCGCCATATGGCCATTCTGGCGACCCTGTTGGGCTGTCAGGGGATGGATGCATTTCGTGCAGAGCTGCCCCGCGCACTGGATGCCGGTGTAACCCCTGTTATGGCCAAGGAAATTGTATATCAGTCGGTGGATTATCTGGGGATCGGCAGAGTGCTGCCGTTTCTGGACATCACCAACGAAGTGCTGACTTCCCGCGGTGTAAAACTCCCGCTGGAGGGACAGTCCACTACAACGATGGAAAACCGGCTGGAAAAGGGCACGCAGACGCAGGCGGATATTTTCGGTGAACACATGCTGGAGGCATGGAAAACCGGCCATATCAACCGCTGGCTTGCGTCCAACTGCTTCGGCGATTACTATACCCGCACCGGACTGACGCTTGCCCAGCGGGAAATGATCACCTTCTGCTTTCTCGCGGCGCAGGGCGGCTGCGAGCCCCAGCTTACCGGCCATGCAAAGGGCAATATGAATCTGGGCAACGATAAGGACTTCCTGATCCGTGTCATCTCCCAGTGTCTGCCCTATATCGGCTATCCCCGCAGTCTGAACGCCGTCTCCTGTGTGAATAAGGCGGCGGAGGGGTAATTCAGTGCAATCCCCCACTGTCAGTTTTCGGTTTCAGCAGTAAATAAAGAAGCGCGTCCTTGAGATTTTTATTGCATCTCAAAGACGCGCTTCTTGCTGTATCACTGTCGTGGTCAAACCGGATATTCGATCTGCAGGAATCATCCCCACTCCTCCGCTTTTATCAATTGCCGTTTCGCCGTGCGCGGTGATTCTGACTGGGAACGCTATCCGCCGAAACGCTGGCCCCGCCACATTGTCAGTGTGCTGCTCACTTTCTCTATGATGCGCACGGACAGCATGCTCCCCTCCCATAGGTGCTGATATGCATTTTATCTCCCTTCTTAAATATGCTCAAATTACATAATTCAAAATAATATATAAGCATTAGACATGTCGTAAATCCTCTGTTACAGTAATAACAGAAGGATTCCTTACCGGCCGGTAAGCACCGTTCCATTGGGGACAGAATCCTGATGGAACGGCGTTTTTCTGTATCCTGCGGCCACGGGATACAGGCGATTCCCAGCAAGCGACACCCTGTAAAAATATGATCGCCGCACGGCGAAGAAAAGGGAGAGTATTATGAGCAAACAATACGAGGCATTGGCGTGGGAGATCGTACAAAAGGTAGGCGGTCCCGAAAATATCAGCGCCGCACGGCATTGCCAGACACGCCTGCGCTTCAACTTAGCGGACCATACAAAGGCGGATAAGGAAGGCATCGGGGCGCTGGACGGCGTCGCACAGGTTGTGGAAAGCGGCGGCATGTTCCAGGTCGTCATTGGTATGCACGTCAAGGACGTGTACGAGGAAGTGGAAAAGCTGCTGCCTGCCGCTTCTGACAACGCCCCCGCAGCACCGGCTGAAAAAATGTCGCTCATCAACCGTATCATCGACTTTGTGTCCAGCGTATTCCAGCCGATCATCCCCGCGCTGTCCGGCGCCGGTATGGTCAAGGCGCTGCTCGCGCTGCTGGTCACGTTCAACCTTGTCAGCGACGAGTCACAAACCTATTACATCCTGAACTCTTTCGCGGACGGCACGTTCGCGTTCCTGCCCATGCTGCTGGCCTATACCACAGCGCGCAAAATGAAGAGCAATGTCATCCTTGCGATGGGCGTGGCGGGCATCATGCTCCACAGCAACTGGGGCGCGCTGGTCGCTGCGGGCGAGCCGGTGCACTTCTTCGGCGTCATCCCGTTTTACCTGACGACCTATATGTCCACCGTTATCCCGATCATCCTGGTCATCATTGTCCAGTCGTTCATCGAGCGGTGGCTTGATCGGATCATCCCCAAATCGGTCAACCTGGTGTTCGTCCCCATGTTCACCTTCCTCATCATGGGTACACTGGCGATGTCCGTGCTCGGTCCGCTCGGCAACTATATTGGCGAGGGCCTCGCGGTCGTATTCACCTGGCTGAGCACCAACGCAAGCTGGGCGCCTGCTGTGCTGATCGGCGGCCTGCTGCCGGTTATGGTCATGTTCGGCCTGCACCACGGCATTGCGCCCCTCGGCTCGATGCAGATGGCAAGCCTTGGCTATGACAGCATCTTCGGCCGGGCTGCGTCTGCTCCAACATCGCGCAGGGCTCGGCGGCGCTGGTTGTGGCGCTGCGCACCCGCGACTCCAAGATCCGCCAGACTGCGGCATCCACTGGCCTGACAGCGCTGATGGGCATCACCGAGCCGGTATTGTACGGCGTCAACCTCCCCAAGAAGTATCCGCTCGTCGCGGCAATGATCGGCGGCGGTCTCGGCGGCCTGTACGCCGGCCTGACCCATACCCACCGCTTTGCGACCGGTTCTTCCGGCATTCCCGCCGTGCTGCTCTATCTCGGCGATGATACCCTGACATACTTTATCAACATCATCATCGCGCTGGTCATCACCGCGATTTCCGCCGCGATTATTGCATTGATCCTTTCGTTCAAATATGAAAAGGCAGCAAAACCGGATGGAACGGCAGAACCCGCCGCAGCTCCAGCAGCCCCTGCACAGCCTGTCTTTACCGTGGAGCCGGCTACGGTCTATGCGCCGGTCGACGGCAATGTAATCGCAATGGAGCAGATCCCTGATGCGACCTTCTCCTCCGGCGTGCTGGGCAAGGGCCTGGGCATTGAGCCGGACAGTGGTATGATCGTTGCCCCCTTTGACGGCGAGATCATTCAGGCGGCCGACACCGGCCACGCAGTCGGCATTGCCAGCACGGATGGCATAGAATTGCTGATTCATGTCGGTATCGATACGGTGGAAATGGACGGCAACGGCTTTACCATGCAGGTTGCCGAGGGCGACCAGGTCAAGGCGGGACAGACGCTGCTCACCTTTGACCGCGAAGCGATTGCAAAGGCTGGGCATCCCGACACTGTTGTCATTATGCTCACTAATGCGGACGATTTCGGCACGGTGGACTGCGCGCCCGCAGGCGCCGTTGCCGCCGGCACACAGATCATCCATACTGCGAAATAAGGAGGATACCCTTTATGAGAAATCATCTTCCGGAAAATTTCCTCTGGGGCGGTGCGACAGCCGCCAACCAGTTTGAGGGCGCGTGGGATGCGGACGGCCGCGGCGTCAGCCTGATCGACGTCGTGCCCTATGGCAAGGACCGCGGGCCGGTCACGCGCGGCGAGCTGAAAATGCTGGACTGCGATGCGGACCATCTCTACCCGAGCCACGAAGCGGTGGATCACTTCCACCATTACAAGGAGGACATTGCGCTGTTCGCGGAAATGGGCTTTAAGTGCTACCGCCTGTCCATCAGCTGGACGCGCATCTATCCGAACGGCGAGGAGGACCGCCGAACGAAGCCGGTCTGGCGTTCTACGACGCAGTGTTTGACGAATGCCGAAAATACGGCATTGAGCCGCTGGTCACCCTGTGCCACTTTGACCTACCGATCGCATTGGTCAAGAAATTCGGCGGCTGGCGCGACCGCCGGATGATCGACTGCTTCGTAAAATACTGCGAGACCGTATTCACCCGCTACCGCGATAAGGTGAAATACTGGATCACTTTTAACGAGATCAACATGCTGCACCACATGCCGTTTTCGGCATGCGGCCTGCTGGTGAACGAGGGCGAAAACGCCGACCAAATCAAATACATCTGCGCGCACCATGAGCTGCTGGCGAGTGCACGCGCAGTGCAGCTTGCCCATGAGATCATCCCGGGCAGCATGGTCGGCTGTATGCTGGCGGGCGGCAGCTTCTACCCGTTCACCTGTGCGCCGGAAGACGTCTGGAAGGCCAAACAGACCGAGCACAGCAACTACTTCTTCATTGACATCCAGAGCCGCGGTGCATACCCGAATTACGCCCTCCGCCAGCTTGAGCGCGACGGCATCGAGATCGACTGGCAGGACGGCGACCGCGAGCTGCTCGCAAACGGTACCGTGGATTTCATCAGCTTCAGCTATTATTGCAGCCGCTGCATGTCCGCTGATCCCGAGGTGCTCAAAAACCGCATCGCGGCCAATGCGTTCAAGACCGTGCGCAACCCGCATCTGAAAGCCAGCGAATGGGGCTGGCAGATCGATCCGCTCGGCCTGCGCATCACCATGAATGACCTGTATGACCGTTACCAGAAGCCGCTGTTTATTGTCGAAAACGGCCTTGGCGCAAAGGATACGATTGAGGCGGACGGCTCGATCAACGACGACTACCGGATCGACTATCTGCGGGCGCACATCAGCGCGATGATCGACGCAGTCGTAGAGGACGGCATCCCGCTGATGGGCTATACCTCGTGGGCGCCGATCGATCTTGTCTCCGCCTCGACTGGTGAGATGAGCAAGCGCTACGGATATGTCTATGTGGACAAGGACGATCAGGGCAACGGTACGCTGGAGCGCCGCCGCAAAAAGAGCTTTTACTGGTATAAAAAAGTGATCGCCTCGAATGGAAGCGATCTGGACTGAGCCGCCCTGCCCTGTATGTAAGGTCCAAACCGGATATTTCCCTGAAAGCGTTTTGGAAAGAAAAAGGCCGCCGCAGCTGTAAGGCTGCGGCGGTCTTTCATGATATTCACCTGTCAAGGATTTGCGCACGCATCAGATTTCGAACCAGCGGATTTCGTTGGCTTCCATATCCAGTTCAAAGCTGGTGCCGTCCCCTGTGTACACAGTGGTGTGCTGCGGCTCATATGTGTTATTGACAACACAGTACTTGCCGTTTTTCACATAAGCATGGACTTCCACATTGAAGTTAGTGGAGAACCATTTGTACAGGTTTTCCTCGTCATGGGTGCTCCACAAAATGCTGCGGTACAAAATGCGGCTGTTCTCGAAGGAGTACGGCAAACCGCTCAGGTATACCGCACGGCCTGCGCCGAACTCGTTTACAGCCATCTGCACCTCTTTTTCACGCTGTATCAGCACTTCCGTGCCCTCAAGCGCATAGATGCTCTTTTTGCCCTCGCCAAAATCCACAGGTTTGGTGCAGTCCGCCAGAATAAAGTGCTGCGGGTGCTCCTCCCAGTTGTACTTATCGTAGCCCAGTGTAAAGCCGGTTTCCTTCTCCACACCCAGCACGCCGGCCAGCTGGAAAAAGCGGCCCTGATACTGGTGGCCGGAGGGCTCGCCCACACCGATGAATCCGCCGCCGCGGTGTACAAAGCCGCGCACAGCTGCCGTGATGGCAGGGTCCTCCCACACTGCGCCGCCGGTGTGCGCTGTATCTGCATCGCCGACGTTTATCAATACGTCTACATCATCCAGCACATGCGCATCGCGCGCGATGTCGTCAAAGCTGATGAAGCGTACATCAAACGGCGCGCCTGCCAGCGCCTCGATGATGCCCGCGTAAGAATAGTTCTGCTTCTGGTACAGCGCATGATGCACCATGTGACAGCCCCAGCTGCGCGCCCGTCCCCAGCTGTTGAGCACAGCCACGGTCTTGATGCAGTAAGGCGTCGTGCCGTGAATATTCGTATACAGAAGGCGGAACTCGTCGCACACCGATTTGACATAGTCTATGAATTCTGGGAACTGAAGCGCGAGCTTGAGATAGCCGCCATAGCCGATACGGTCGATCGGCTTGCGCAGGATCGCGCGCCGCGCGGTCACCCAGTTCTCCTTCGCCTCTTTCACAGGGTCCCCGCCCTCGTGGAAGGTGTCAGGGAAGAAATACGGCAGGAAACGCCCCTCGGTATATTTCACACCTGAGATGTCGCTGATCAGGCGCAGGGTCGAGCCGTTTCCCACGCTGCCCACGACAGCATCCAGACCGATGGTCTTGAATTCATCCAGGAAAGGCTCGGTGCCGATCCAGTGGTCCCCCAAAAACATCATCGCTTCTTTGCCCAGCTCGTGGGTGATATCTACCATCTCTTTGGCCAGCTTTACCACCTCCCGGTGCTGGAAGGCCATGAAGTCCTTGAACTCCTTGCTGGGCACACGGTACTGGTTGTTGTAATACCCCTGGTCGATGATAAACTCCGGACGAAACCGGTAGCCTACCTCACGCTCAAACTGCTCGAGGATATACGGGCTGACCGAAGCCGAATAACCATACCAGTCTACATATTTTTCGCGCTTGAGCTCGTCAAAAACCAGTGTGAACTGATGGAAGAATGTGGTGTAGCGAATGACGTCCACATACGGATGCTCCGCAATGAATTTGCGCAGACGCTGCATGGTAAACTGATGCGTTTTCGGCTGACGCACATCAAAAGTGATCTGATGCTCAAAATTGGTCCAGCCGTTTGTCACCGCGTTGTACATATGCACCGGGTCCCAGATCAGGTAAGCCAGAAAGCTGACGGTGTAGTCATGATACAGCTCAGCGTCATGAACGATTACACAGCCCGAAGCTTTGTCATAACTCCACGCCTCCGGGCTGAGCGGCACGCCCGCTGTGCGGTCCATCACTTCCCACCAGCGCTTGATATCGTCGCGGATGTTCACCTGCATCAATTCGTCAGAAACACCCTGCATCAGCGGGATGGAGAGCGTTTTGTCCACCGCGGTATGAAAACCCGTCATGATATAGCACTGCTGCACCTCGTCCGGATTGGCCTTGGCCCATTCGTTATCCTTGCGGGTCGTGTAATAGGTGGAATAGATCTTGGCTCCGGTGTCCTTCAATTCTTCGGGAAACTCTGTGCCGTCGCAGTCGCGAATCGCGTCCGCGCCCCAGTATTCCATTATTTTTCGCGTTTCGGGCACCACATCCATATCGGTAGGAATGGTGATGCGGCCCCTGTTCGGTTCGGTCATTGAGGTGTTCTCCCTTTAGTAGATTTTTTTTTCTCATCTGAAAACGGCTTGTTGTAAAGGTAGAGCGCCGCCAAAAGAAGCGCAAGGCCAACCAGCATCAGGCAAAGGCCCGTCATGCTGCCTGTCATGCTCCAGCCGATAAACACAAGCGCCAGCCCCGCTATAAACAGCGCCGCTATCAGCACCGTGCGCAGCTGTGTATGCTCCTGCCAGAATTTCATACTTTCACCTTATCCTTTCAGCCCGCCGAGCGTCATACCCTGTGTGAGCTTTTTCTGCACGCAGATATAGAGGATGAGCGTAGGCAGCATTACCAGCACAAGGCCCGCGTACAGCTGACCGTACTGCGCGGCCGACTGCTGCGCCTGCGTCAGGTTCATCAGGCCCACAGGCAGCGTGCGCGTGCCGTTCGGGTCTGTGAGCAGCGTCATGGCGATGATATATTCATTCCAGAACGAGAGGAAATTAAACAGAATGATGGTGATGATACTGGGCTTTGCCATGGGGAAGATGATCTTTACCATGGTGCGCGTATAGCCTGCGCCGTCAATGTAAGCGGCCTCTTCATAGTCGTGCGGCAGCGTGGCGAAATATCCTGATAGCAGATAAATGGTAAACGGCAGCGCCGTGGCGGCATATACCAACGCCAGCACGACCAGATTGTTCAGCAAAAACCCTGATCCAAATATGCTCTTGAGGAATTTATCGCCGTCCACCAACATCAGGAAGATCGGCACGACGATATAGTTTACATTGATGAACAGGCCGCCCATAAAGCACACATTGAGGAATTTGCATCCTCTGAACTTAAAGCGTGACAGCACATAGGCTGCGGGCAGCGCTACAACCAGAAGAATCGCCAGCGCCAGCGCGGTAACGATCACGCTGCTGAGCATGTAATCGCCCATGCGAGCCTCTGTCCATGCCTCAACAAAGTTCTGCCAATGCAGTCCTGCCGGAAGCGCCCACGGATTGCCGTAGAATTCGCTGTTCTCCTTGACCGAAGCCATGAATACCCATGCTACCGGCACGATGATGAGAATGGCGAGCGTGGCAAGCACCACATAGATAAACACCTTGTACAGCCTGTCCGGTGTGGATGTCTTTTCTTTCATGTTCCCTTGCCCCCTGTCAGAATTCAAGCGGATCGCGCTCTGTCACCTTGTTCACGACAGCGGAAAGCGCAAACGAGAACAGGAAAATCACCGCGCCGATGGCCATGCCGTAGCCGTAGGACGAGTTGGTGTACGCCTGCTTATACATATAGGATAGCGCAACCTCGGAAGCCCCGTTCGGCCCGCCGCTGGTCATGGCCTTCACGAACAGGAACGCCATGTTGATGGTCGAAATGATGAAGAACGTCAGTGTAGTGCGGATATTGGTCCAGATAAGCGGAATGGTGATCTGGAAAAACTGCGTGATGCGGCCCGCGCCGTCCAAGCTGGCGCTTTCATACAGGCTTTCCGGCACACTGGACATCGAAGCCATGTACATGACCATGTAATAGCCGATCGCCTGCCACACCATGGCGATGATCAGGCTGGTCATCACGAGGTTTTCGCCCTTCCACATGATGGCCACCTTTTCACCCGTAAACAGGGAGAGAAAGCTGTTCAGCATACCGTTGTTGGTGTCGTAAATGGCCGAAAAGATGGCCGAGATTACCACTACGGAGAGAATATTCGGGATGTAGAAAATCACGCGGAAGAAGTTTTGTCCGCGAAGCTTTTCCCTGCTGAGAATGCCGGCGAAAACCAGCGCAAAGGCGAATGTTACGATTGTAACGACCACGATCAGCAGGATGGTATTCTGCATGGAGCGAATAAAGTTCGCGTCCGAAAACAGCTTCACAAAGTTTTCCAGCCCTACGAATTCCTCATTCGGGGAATAAGCGCTGCGGCGAAACAGAGCCATGCGGAATACGTTCAGCGTAGGAATCACCATGAAAATGGTGAACAGAATGACTGCCGGGGCAACGCAGAAAAATATGAACCATTTACGATCCTTGCCTTTTTCCATGTGCTCATCTCCTTTCGATCTTTCATGCGTACACAGGCAGAGGCGGCGCGCCTATGCCCTTATGGTAAAATGCAGCGGTGAGCAAAGCCCGCCGCCGCATTTCAACTGCATTTCAAACTATGTGTCTGCGGCCTTGCTTACTTCAGCTCAGCACGCATCTGATCGCTGGCTGCAATAACGCCGTCGATCCACTGCTGCTCGGTCATCGTGCCGGATACCAGAGAGTTGACCGGATCAAACCATACCGTGCGGGTGTCAAGGCCCTCGATCGGGTTGGTAGCAGCGAAGTTGCCCATAGCTGCCTTTGCGCCGTTATCATAGATGGCATAGAACATCTGGTTGTCGCCTTCCAGCTTGTCAGCGATATTCAGCACAGGCTGGATCGCGCCGGCCTTTGCAAAGATGTCGCAGGCAACATCGCTGTACAGGAATGCGATGAACTGCTTTGCAGCTTCCTGATTTGCCGCACCGGCCGGAATCCATGCTTGCTCAAACCAAGTGTAGCTGTAACGGTCGCCGCCCTCTTCCACTGCGGGCAGAGCCGTCATGCCCCACTTAAAGCCGTCAGCGCGGGGCGCCTCAGCCATCTCGCCTACGATCCAGGTGCCGTTCGGCATGAACAGCGCCTTGTTGTCCAGTACAAGCTGCTGGTTCTTGGTGAAGTCCTGATCGTTTGCCTGCGCCGGCGTGGTCGGCTCAGTGTAAGCAGCCAGCTTTGCTACGATGTCGAAGCACTGCTTGGCCTCTTCGGTCTCCCAGATGCCCTCTTCATAGTGCGTAGCCTTATCGAAGAACTCGGGGCCGCCCACAGAATACATCAGCGCATAGAAGAAGGTATCGAAGTAACCGGTGGTCGGGTAAGTAAACAGGCTGATGCCTTCGGCCTTCGCCTTGTCGCCCAGTTCCCACATCTCATCCCAAGTGGTCGGGACTTCCCAGCCTTTTTCCTCAAACAGACCGGCGTTGTAGAACAGACCGCAGGGGCTGTAGAACATTGGAGCCAGATAGGTCTTGCCGTCGTTGTACGGATTGGTCAGAGAGGTATCGGTAAAGCCGCCTGCGATCTTGTCGGATACCTTCACCTCTTCCCCGGGCACCGTCATGCTCAGCACATCGGTGATATCAAGAATAGCGTTATCCTTGATGAATGTCTCGGTCAGCGCGTCCTCACGACCGGTGGCAAGGTGGATAACATCCGGATAGTCGCCCGCCTTCATGCTGGGGCCGATGACGTCTTCCAGATTCTTGTCTGTGGTAAGCTCTACCGTTACGCCGGTCTGCTCTTCAAAAGCAGCGGCAACCTCCTGCCACATCTCAGAGCCATAGGCTGACTCCAGTGCTGCGACCTTGAGCGTGGTGCCGGCAATATCGCCGGTCTCGGTCGTGCTTTCCGTCTCAGACGTACCGCCGCCGCAGCCGGCAAGTGACGTCAGCGCCATAGATAGTGCCAGTGTAGTACACAGTACCTTCTTCATCTTATTTCCCTCCTAAAAGATTCCACACATCACGCCGTCCTGACGGCATCACCGCCGCATCGGACAGGCATCAAGTATGTTCCTGTAGATTAAGGATAGACTGACCGGCATTTTCTTTCAATCAAATTCTTGCGCACAATTTTATGAATCTTGCTTTTTTGTGCACTACGACCATTTAACCTCTCTCATGGTCGCGTTTTTTATGAACAATATCAACAAAACCACATTGGAAATTCCGTCGATTTGCCGATTTGGAAAAATCAGGGCTGTAATATCTGCTTGTCTCCCTGTCAAAAGAAGTTTATAATAAAACATAAACCAGAGGAACAACTTCTCCTTTGCACGACGAACGCAAGATTTCTAAATATCTTATGAGGTAGCTGCCATGAGCAATATCCGCTATGAACTGCTGAACACCGGAGCCGTATCACATGAAGGTCCGCAGCTTTTATATGTCACCTCCGCGCAATACGGACCGGACTGGCAGGGCTCCATGCACGCCCACACATGTACCGAGCTTTTTTACTGTGTGCGCGGCATTGGCGAATTCCGCCTGACAGACTGTTCCCGCCCGGTCGGCAGTGATGATCTCATCATCGTCAACTCGCAGGTAGAGCACACGGAGACAAGCGTTTCCTCCAACCCGCTCGAATATATCGTTCTGGGCGTGGGCGGGCTGGATCTGCAGCTTGCCGGTGAGGCATCGCCCTGCGTGATTCTGAACTGCCGCCAGCAGCGCGAAGAAATGTTGTTTTACCTGCGGGAATTCGTGCGTGAGGCTGAGAATACACCGCAGGGCTGGGAGACTGTGTGCCAACATCTGCTGGATGTGTTTCTGATCAAGCTGTCCCGTCAGGCGGCATTGCAGCTGGCATCGGCCGGTACTTATCGCGCCAATTCGGAATGTGCAGCCGTGCGCAGATATATCGATGAACACTTTACGGAATCGCTGTCACTGGATGTGCTGGCTGAGGTGGCGCATGTAAACAAATTTCACCTTGCCCATACCTTTCAGCGGGAATATGGCATCTCGCCCATCAGCTATCTGATTATGCGGCGCATCCGCGAGAGTCGGCACATGCTGGAGAATACCAACTACTCTCTTTCTCAGATCGCGCGCTCTATCGGATTTTCTTCCCCAAGCTATTTTTCGCAGAGCTTTCACCGCTCCGAGGGCATAAGCCCGGCAGAATACCGCAAACGCGCCCGCGCCGCGCAAGCGACCGCGCCGGTGCAGTCATAAAGAATCCCGTCAAAAAGCCGCTGTGGAATTTCATCATTCCACAGCGGCTTTTTCTGCTGCATATTTTATTGGAGAGATTGGCTGAACGAGAAATCATTGGAGTCGGCGCACACGGACAGGCAGTGCTCTGTCACAGATAAAGTGCCGACGTATCGGCCGCAGGGGCATCGTCTTGTCCCGCTATCAGGTGCGCATACTCCGAAGGCGACATTCCGGTTGCCCTGCGAAACACCTTGCCGAAGTAGCTTCCGTTGGAAAATCCGGAAAGCTCGGCAACCATACCGACAGACAACGACGGATCCGCCAGCAGCTTTTTGGAGAATTCAATCTTCAGTTTGGTCAGATACTGCCCCGGCGTCATTCCCATGGTTTGAGAAAACAGACGGATGAAATGTCCCTCAGAAAGTTCCAGCCGGTCAGCAATATCCTGAATGCCATATATGGTGGCAAATTCCTCCTGCATGATATGAAGCGCAGTCTGCATCAGCATAGCGGAACGAGATTGTTCCTCACTCCGCTGCCGCCCGTACCTGCTGAGTTGTGCAAGCAATGAGAAAGCTGCAATGCCTGCGGTTGTACTGTCGCAGTTTTCGCCCGACTGCTGAGATTGCAGCAGCGGGTGCAGCTGCATAGAAAGAATATTTCCTCCGTTTGGAAAAAGAATGCCGTTTGCCTCAGCGTCCGACAGCAGACATTCCGCCACAGAGCCACACACCAAAGCGTACAGGACTTCGCAGTCATTCTTTGCCTTGATCCGATACGGAATATTGACGGACAGGGCCACCGCCATACCGGATTCAATGGTCATTTCCGTCTGTCCGATATGCGCGGAAAGCGTCCCCGCCTTCGTTCCGATGATGCCAAAGCCGATTGCTCCCTCAGGAAGCGGGACGTCTGCTTGAGACGGGATATACCGCATCCCGCAGACAGGCATATAGGCAAATGCGTTCAGCCTGCTGTCAGGTGCATCCGCTCTGAGTTCGAGGTCGCGCATGGATGATAGTCCTTTCTGATTTTACGAGGGAGAATGCGTCCGGTCATCCCGAACCCTTCTGCCGAAGCATACCATGCGGCCTTACATTCCAATGGCGCGCGTTGTTTCAGGGTCAAACAGATGAATCTTGTTGCAGTCCACCGCAAGGCGAGCGGTGTCGCCGGCCTTGATAGCAACGCGGGACGGTGTCCGCACAACGATGGGAACACCGCTGCATGTACCGTGCAGATAGATTTCCGCACCCATCAGTTCGGCAAGCTCCACCGTTACATCAATAATCGCATTGTCATCCGTCGAAGCCAGCATGATCGGCTCAGCATGAATATCTTCGGGACGAATGCCAAGCACAACCGGCTTGCCGACATATGGCTCAAACACATCTTTTCCGCCGCGTCCGTTGTGAATCGGGATGGTATAGGAGCCAAACAATACCGCATACTCCTCCCCAACCTTGGTGATTTTCGCGTCGATAAAGTTCATCTGGGGAGATCCGATAAAACCTGCTACAAACAGATTGCACGGCGAATCATACAGGGTCTGCGGCGTATCTGCCTGCTGGATCTTACCGTCCTTCATGACAACAATCCGGTCGCCCATGGTCATGGCTTCGGTCTGGTCATGGGTTACATACACGAATGTGGTATTCAGCTTTTTGTGCAGCTTGGTGATCTCTGTACGCATCTGGGTACGCAGCTTGGCGTCCAGATTGGAGAGCGGCTCATCCAGCAGGAAAACCGCAGGATCACGCACCATAGCGCGGCCCAAAGCAACGCGCTGACGCTGACCACCGGACAACGCCTTGGGCTTACGATCGAGCAAATGCTCCAGATCCAGAATCTTCGCAGCCTCTCGTACCTTCTGATCGATGATATTTTTGTCCACCTTGCGGAGATTGAGGCCGAACGCCATGTTCTTATACACCGTCATATGCGGATAGAGCGCATAGTTCTGGAATACCATTGCAATATCTCTGTCCTTCGGTGCAACGTCGTTGACCAGACGGTCGCCGATATAGAGTTCACCGCCGGAAATATCCTCAAGTCCTGCGATCATGCGCAGCGTGGTTGATTTGCCGCAGCCGGACGGACCGACGAGAATAATAAATTCCTTGTCGCGGATCTCAAGGTTTAAGTCGTCAATGACTTCCACATTGCCTGGATATACTTTTTTGATGTGCCGCAGTGAGATGTTAGCCATGTTGTTCCTCCGTTTTCCTT
>DXDO01000008.1 GCA_019115425.1 Candidatus Agathobaculum merdigallinarum
TCATCCGCGATCGGCGGAATTGCCATCAATCCGCGGATGTGAAGGGATTCTTTTGCACTCAGAATGGAAATTGCCTCGTCCAGCTGCTCGGTCATCAGTCCACCTTTGGAAGATTCCCTGCCAATATTGACCTCTAAAAGAATATCCTGTCGCACACCGCGCTTTGCCGCTTCTTTGGCGATAGCTTCGCCCAAATGCACCGATCCAACCGATTGGATCAGCGACACCTTCCCTATCAGATATTTGATCTTATTGGTCTGAAGCGTGCCGATAAACTGCAGATCAGCCCCTTCATAAGCATTCTGCTCATATTTTTCCAACAATTCCTGCACACGGTTTTCACCGCATACACGGATGCCGCCTGCAATTGCCGCACGGACATGGTCCGCATCATTCATCTTGGAGGCTGCAACCAGAATGATCTCATTCGGGCTGCGCCCGGCGCGCTCTGCCGCTCGGGCAACACGCTCCTGCACGGATTTGATTCGATCCTGCAATGCCGTCTTTTCCTGTTCCGTCATGTCCTCACCACCATATTATTTTGCAGATTTCTGCCGCTGACAATGATCTGATCGCGCTCGACCAGCATGTCCGCATTGGTAGCACTCTGCTTTACGACATAATAATCCTCCGCTTCAAACAACGGTTCTATGATTTTGAATTTGGAAAATGCGCCGCTGAGTATATAAACTCCGGTCTCCTGTGTCACATTCCCCTCGCTGTCAGTGGTTTCCATGACACGCACCGCTGATTTTGGCACTTTGAGCCCGGAATATGTTGCCAGAATAATTTCAATCGGCTGCTCGCGCATAGATACCAGTTCACTATTAAACTCCGTGCCTTCCATAACGAGAAGCGCGGTATCTCTGCCCCGCTCCTTGACGATCGAATACACGATGACCGGAGCTTCCAGAGAAGCCTGCATGAAGTTTACGCGCAGGCTCTGACCCGTTGTCAACCTGTCTGCCTGCTCGACCGGTATTTCGGCAACCAGATACCAAGTAAAGCCTCGGATGATCTTTCCAAGCATCTGGCTGGAGTCCACCGTCTCAGCGCTTTCCTGCATCGTGTGGAAGCTGTCAATTGTAATATCTTCCAGTGATGCATAAGTCATGATATTTTCATATCCATCGACAATTTCAGAAAAATACCCTGAGGAAGGGGCAGTGAGCTGTGTAGTTCGGCCGGAAAGCTGCTGCTCCAGGCTGGAAAGCTCAGCGGATAAGGCATCGCGTTCCGTTGTGATTGCAGCGGTGTCAATATTCGAAGACTCGTGCCGCAGGGAAAGTGTACGCAGTGACTCAGAAGAGGAAGAAAGGGCCTGGCCCGAACCGTCTTTTACCTGCGCCGCCATCTGCTGAATGGAAAGCGTAATCATCTGGTCAAGTTTGGCCGTGTCCGACCCATCTGCTGCCGCCTGCAGCGCAGCGTCGAGCAGTTCGATCCGCTTTTCCAGCGGTTCGATTTGTCTGCTCAAAGCAAGCGCATCGTCATCCGCGTACACAAGCGCCAGCGGTGCATCCTGCTGCACACGTTCTCCGCTGTAAACGATATGCCGCATCGAATCGCCGGTGCTGCCGGTAACCGCGATTTCATCACGGAAAAACCAGCCGGTCGACATAAAACTGTCGTTGGCTGTAACATGTACTGCGGGGGCGGTTTCGTCGTAAGTATAGGAAAAAGCGCCGATTATGCGCGTACCCAAATAAACAGCGAGTACAGCCGCAACCAGAACAAAGGCCAGACGACTGTTGGGTGCGCGTTTTCTTTTCTTATGTTTTTGTTTGTTGCCGATAGTTTGCTCCATATAGAACCTCGCATTTTATCACTCTACGGCACGCTCCTCTCGCGGCGCATACAGATCGACCCTGTGCTGCGGGATCAGGGTGGAAATTGCGTGCTTATAGATCATCTGCTGCTTGCCGTCGCTTTCCAAAATCACGATGAAGCTGTCAAATCCCCGAATGATACCGCGCATTTGAAAGCCATTCGTCAGAAAAACAGTCGTATTCTGGCCCTGCTGACGCAGTGCGCTCAGCATTCGATCCTGTAAGTTGATTTCATTTCGCACAATGATTCCTCCATCGTTTTACAAATTCTGGATATCATTGTACACCGTAATTTTGCAGATATTTTGTCGCTTCCTGTAACACAGCCGACAGGTCTTCCCCATTATTATAATAAATCCAGTGGATATTGTCATCCCTTTTCAGCCATGTGAGCTGCCTTTTTGCATAATTGCGGCTGCGCTGCTTAAGCAGTGCAATGCAGTCCTCCAACGGCTCGTTGCCCTGCAAGTATCCCAGCAGTTCTTTGTATCCGATCGCCTGCATCGATGTTCCGGTCAGTGCGCCGGTTTCATATAAATGCTTGGCTTCTTCCAGCAGACCGTCGACAAGCATCTGGTCCACCCGCCGGTCAATGCGGTCATACAGTGTCTCGCGCTCAGCTGGACACACGCCGATCTTGAGCGCCGTATATTTCGGCGCTGGCCGCTTGTGCAGACGATTCCATTCGTCGATTGTCATACCGGTCTGCTCATATACCTCAAGCGCCCGGATAACACGTTTTATATTGTTGGGATGCAGCCGCTTCCCACTCTCCGGATCAATTCCGGAAAGACAGGCATGCACAGCATCATTCCCCTGCTCCTTTGCCATTCGCTGGTACTTTTCGCGTACAGACTGGTCGGTTTCGTCTCCGGAAAAGGTGTTGCACTCAATCAGTGCGTCCATGTACAGCCCTGTTCCGCCGGCAACGACCGGAATCATTCCGCGAGACAGGATATCCTGTGCTACCGCGTCAGCCAATTCCACATAGCGCGCGACCGAGAACGGCTCATTGGGAGCGCACACATCCAACATATGATGCGGTATGCCCTGCCGCTCCTCCATCGTCGGTTTTGCGGTTCCAATGTCCATTCCGCGGTAGATCTGCATCGAGTCCGCCGAGATAATCTCAGTATGAAGTTGTTTTGCCAGCGCGACTGACAACGCAGTTTTTCCGCTCGCTGTCGGCCCGCAAATACAGATCAGGCGATTTTCCATGTCGTCTCCTTATTGGTTAACGCGCTTGAACAGCTTGTCCAGCTCATATTTGGTCAGGCGGACGGTTGTGGGCCTTCCGTGCGGGCAGGAACGCACATTTTCGTCTCCCAGCACTCGATCACATAGATTCTGCAGCTCGGTCAGGCTGCTTGCCTTTCCCGCTTTGATGGCAGCCTTGCAGGCCACCGTGTGGATCAGATCATCCAGACGGTCAGGAACCGTGGAGCGGCTGTGCATCGCCTTTTCAGCAAGCTCACCGATCACGCTCTGCACATCCCCGCTGTCCAGATAGGCCGGCACACTGCGTACCGCAAAACTATTTTCACCAAACGGGTCAATGGCAAAGCCCGCACGGCGGATGTCCTCGATCTGTGTCTGGATTGCTGCGGCTTCCTCTCCGGTCAGCTCAACGATCACCGGCGTAAGCAGTTCCTGCTGCGGCATTTCGGTCTCTGCACGCAGCTTATTGAACAGGATCCGCTCATGCGCGGCGTGCTTATCGATCAGAATCAGACCGTCCTGATCCTCCGCTATCAGATACGTTTGGAAACACTCGCCGATTACACGCGCGCCGCTGTCCAGCGGCTCCAGCTGTGGACTTTCCGGCACCGTCGGCTGCGCCGCCTGCCCGACCGGTACAGCAGGCGCGTTGTCGCGCTTTTCATTTTGGATATCCGGTTGGTTTACCGCAAAAGGGCGAGACGACGAATACGGTTTCGAATCCTCCTGCAAAATGCGCGGCGCGGCGGCGTACATACCGAAGGAACGCGGCTTTTGCGCGCGCGGCGGCACAGCCACCAGAAAATCCTCCAAGTCCGGCACATCGTCGTCCGCTTTTGAGGATGCAGCAGGCTGGGCCACGGGTTTGGCTACTGCAAAGCGCTGCTGTTCATAGACCGGCGCAGCTTCCTGCGGGTTCGCAGCAGACGGCTTCTTTTCCTTATGCTCGATATGCGGCATGTTGTCGTTCGCCATGATGGCGTTCTTGCAGGCGACATACACCGCTTCAAACACCGGCTTTTCCTGCGAGAACTTGACCTCAGTCTTGGCTGGATGTACATTTACATCCACAGCACCGAGCGGCAGTTCAAGAAATACTGCGCCGGAGGGATATTTCCCTGTGATGATCGCATTCCGGTAGGCTTCCTCAAGCGCCGCCTGCATCAGCCGGCTTTTCACATAGCGCCCGTTGACGAAAAAGTGCTGCATGGAACGGTTGGGACGGCCGGCATGCGGCTTGACGATATAGCCGTAGACGGTCATGCCGTTCCGCTCGGTACGCGGCACCTCGATCATATTCGCGGTCATCTCCTTGCCGAACACGGAGAACACCGGTGTGAGCAGCTTGCCCTTACCATCGGTCGTAAATACCTGCTTACCGTCGCGGATCAGGGTGAATGCAATCTCCGGATGGGACAGCGCGGCATGCTGCACGACACTGAGAATATAACCCGCTTCGGTGAAGTCCTTTTTAAGAAACTTCATGCGGGCGGGCGTGTTGTAGAACAAATCACGCACCACCATGGTTGTACCCTCGGGGCATCCCGCTTCTTCCTGTGCCTGTATTTCCCCCGCTTCGAGATGCAGGTGCAGCCCGGCGATCGCCCCAGTCTGTCGGGTGAAGAGGTCGATGCGGGTCACCGAGGAAATCGCCGCCAGCGCTTCGCCGCGGAAGCCCAGCGTGCCGATAGCGGTAAGATCGGCCTCGGTGCGCAGTTTGCTGGTCGCGTGGCGGCGAAACGCCACGGGCGCATCCTCTGCCGACATACCGCAGCCATTGTCCGCAATGCGCAGATAAGTGATGCCGCCGTTTTCGATCTCCACAGTGATGCGGGTCGAGCCGGCGTCGATCGCGTTTTCGATCAGCTCTTTTGCCACCGAGGCAGGGCGCTCGACCACCTCTCCCGCCGCGATCAGATCGGCAAGATGCGGGGATAATTCATGGATGATTGCCATTAGGGGTCCTTTCTAAGTAAAAGACGAAATGTTATGCGTAGTAGTTATAGCCGCAATGCGGGCACTTCGGATAGTCAAAGTCGTGCTGCCAGCCGCATTTCGGACAGATTTTTTGCGGCAAAGCAGACGATTCCTCTGCGCCGTAGAAAAATTCCAGCTTTCCGCAGGACGGACAAAGCCGGATATCTACATCCAGCCCGCCCGCCAGGAGATTCGGCAGGTCGCCAAGCAGCCATCCGGTCTGGCCCAGCTGAATGGTTTCCCGACCAGCGCTTTTCATTGTTGCGCCGCAGCGTAGACATTTCAGATTTTCTCTATCCATGCTGGTCTCCTGTTACAGCAGCTTTTTCAGCTCATAAAGCGCGTTGAGCGCTTCGATCGGCGTCATGGTATCCACCTGCAAGGCGCGCAGCCGCTCCGCGACCGCACTGCCGGACAAGCTGTCCATCGTCATCTGCGGCACATCTTCTTCCCCTGTGACCTCGCGCACCTCGGGCTTGGGCATAGTTGCCTCCAGGTCGGCAAGCACTGCTTTGGCGCGCTTGATGACAGGGTTCGGTACGCCCGCAAGCTTCGCGACCTCGATGCCGTAGCTGTCGTCCGCGCCGCCGCGCACGATCTTGCGCAGGAAGGTAATATCGTCTCCGCGTTTTTTGACCGCGATATTATAATTCTTCACGCCCTTGACCAATTCTTCCAGCACGGTCAGTTCATGGTAATGCGTGGCAAACAGGGCGCGCGCCCCTACACGGCGCTTGTCCGCTACATATTCAATCACCGCGCGGGCGATGCTCATACCATCATAGGTTGAGGTGCCGCGACCGATCTCGTCCAGAATCAACAGGCTGGACTTGGTCGCGTGCTTCAAAATATCGGCAACCTCGCTCATCTCCACCATGAAGGTGGACTGTCCGCTCGCGAGATCGTCCGATGCGCCAACGCGTGTAAAAACACGGTCGGCCACGCCGATATGGGCGGATGCCGCCGGCACGAACGAGCCGATCTGCGCCATAATGGTAATCAGCGCTACCTGCCGCATATAGGTGGATTTGCCCGCCATATTCGGGCCGGTGATGATGGCAACGCGGTTTTCTTCCCTGTCGAGGATGGTGTCGTTCGGGATGAACAGGCTGTCTGCCAGCATCTTTTCCACGACCGGATGGCGGCCGTCCCTGATCTCAATGCGGTCGGAAAAGTCCACCAGCGGACAGGCATAGTTGCTGTCGCAGGCCACGTCCGCCAGCGCGCACAAAACGTCCAGCGTCGCGATCGCCTGCGCAGTCTTTTGCACACGATGCACTTCGTTTGCGATTTTGTCGCGAACCTCGATAAAGACCTCGTACTCCAGCGCGGTCAACCGCTCCTGTGCCCCGAGCACGGTGCTTTCAAGCTGTTTGAGTTCCTCTGTGATATAGCGTTCGCCGTTTGCCAGCGTCTGCTTGCGGATGTAATTATCCGGCACCGCGTCTATATTGGACTTGCTGACCTCGATATAATAGCCGAATACACGGTTGTAGCCGATTTTCAGCTTGCTGATGCCGGTTCGCTCGCGCTCCTGCTGCTCGATCGCGGCAATTTTCCCTTTTCCGCCCGAAGCAAGGTCGCGCAGATAGTCAATCTCCTCGTTATATCCTGTGCGGATCAGCCCGCCCTCGCGCAGCAAAATGGGCGGCTCATCCACAATGGACATCTCAATCAGCGCGCGAATATCCTCCAGCAGATCGATATTGCCGGTGATTTCATGCAGCAGTGACTGCTCGAACAGCGCCGCCTGCGCACGGATCTCGGGCAGCCAGGCAATCGCGGATGACAGTGCGCGCAGATCGCGGCAGTTCGCGGTTCCATAGGTAATGCGGCCAATCAACCGCTCCATGTCGAATACCTTTTTCAGGGCGTCGGTCAATGCGGTGCGTGTGATGACGTCGTCGCACAACGCGCCAACCGCCTGCTGGCGGCGCGCGATGTGCAGCGGATTATACAGCGGCTTTTCGATCCACTGGCGGATCAGGCGCGAACCCATTGCGGTTCTGGTGCGGTCGAGCACCCAGAGCAGCGTGCCTTTCTTTTCCTTGGTGCGCATGGTTTCACACAGCTCAAGGTTTCGCCGGGCAATGAGATCCAGCTCCATATACTGACCCTGATGGTATACCTGCAAACGGCCCAGCGCCGCAAGGCTTGCCTGCTGGGTCTGTTCGAGGTAATCCAGCAGTCCGCCCAGACACTGTACCGTCTGCGGCAGATCGGTGAGTCCCACTGCGTCAAAATCCTCGACGTAAAAATATTTGATCACGCGCTCCGCCGCCCGCTGTGCATCAAAACTCTCCTCTGGCATCGGCTCAATGAGCGCTTCCAGACGCTCACGCAGGAAGGAAGTAAACGAGTCTGCGGTTGCGGCAATGCCGCCGACCAGCACCTCACGCGGAACAAACCGCCCCAGCTCACTGGCGATATCCTGCCAGTTGTCCGAGCCGGTAGCGTATACCTCGCCTGTAGTGATATCGGCAAAGCACACGCCAATACTCCCCTGTACCGCGAAAACACAGCCGAGGAAGTTGTTGCGGCTTTCGTCCAGCATGGAGGCTTCGACGACCGTGCCGGGCGTGACCCGCCGGACAATTTCGCGTTTGACCAGGCCCTTGGCGAGCTTGGGGTCCTCCACCTGCTCGCAGATAGCGATTTTGTAGCCCTTTTGCACCAGCTTGGCAATGTATCCTTCCGCGCTGTGATACGGCACGCCGCACATGGGCGCGCGCTCTTCCTGACCGCAGTCGCGGCCGGTCAGCGTCAGCTCCAGCTCGCGGGAGGCCAGCTTGGCGTCCTCAAAAAACATCTCATAAAAGTCGCCCAGACGGTAAAACAGGATGTAATCCTTGTTCTTGTTTTTGATCTCAAAGTACTGTTTCATCATGGGCGTGAGTTCTGCCATTTTTGTACCTCTTTCTACATTTTTCGCGCAAACAGGCAGCGAAGTGTTGTCTTTTCAATCTCCGCCTCGATAAAGTCACCGATGTGGACGTCCTCGCCGCGGACACAAACGAGCAGGTTCCCTTCCGTGCGGGCGGTAAACGGATAATCTGGGCCCTTTGCCATGCCGTCCACCAGCAGGCGCAGGCGTTTGCCCTGATAAGCAGCCTGCCGCTCGGCAACGATCTCATCCTGCGCCTTGAGCAGCCGTTCGAATCGCGCCTGCTTTTCAGCGGACGTTGCACTATCCTCATAGGATGCCGCAGGCGTGCCGCTGCGGGGCGAATACAGGAAGGTGAACAGCAAATCAAAGCGTACTTCGCGCACGAGCGCAAGCGTCTGCTCAAAATCCTCTTCGGTCTCGCCCGGGAAGCCGACGATGATATCGCTCGAGAGTGTGATATCCGGCATTTTCTTTCGCGCGTCGGCGATCAGGGCTTTATATTCTTCCGCCGTATATCGCCGGTTCATGCGGCGCAGGATCTCGTTACTGCCCGACTGAAACGGCAGATGCAGCTGTTTTGCCACCTTTTCACACTCCGCCATTGTATCGAACAGCTTGGGGCTGGCGTCCTTGGGATGGCTGGTCATGAACCGCAGCCAGAAATCACCAGGCACCGCGTTCAGGCGGCGCAGCAGATCGGAAAAATCAATATCCAGCCCCAAATCCTTGCCGTAGGAGTTGACGTTCTGGCCGAGCAGGGTGATCTCCTTGTACCCCGCCGCAACCAGCTCGCGTAATTCCTTTTCGATCTCCTCCGGACGGCGGCTGCGCTCGCGGCCGCGCACATACGGCACGATGCAGTAGGTGCAGAAATTGTTGCAGCCATACATAATGGACAGCCACGCCTTGGTGCCGCCCGCGCGCAGCACGGGCAGGCCCTCGGCAATATCGTCCTCGCCGCCGATGTCGAATACGCGCTTTTTCTCCGTCAGCACGCGGTACAGCAGCGACGGGAAGCGCCACAGCGCGTGCGTGCCGAACAGCAGGCTGACCTGCGGATAGCTCTTTTTGATCTTTTCGACGTTTTTCTCCTGCTGCGCCATGCAGCCGCACAGCGCGATAATCACGTCCGACCGCTGCTTTTTCAAATGGCTTAGTGCGCCGATGTTGCCGAATGCGCGGTCCTCCGCATGTTCGCGCACCGCACAGGTGTTGAACAGGATGAAGTCCGCCTCGTTCACATCATCGGTCATTTCATAGCCCATCTCGTGCAGCATGCCGCGGATACGTTCGGTATCCGCTTCGTTCTGCTGGCAGCCGAAGGTATGAGTATAGGCGCGCAGGCGCTTGTCGCGGATGAGCGCGGCGACCGCGTCAATATAGGTAAACTGGTTTTGCAGCTGTTCCTCAGAAACAGTAACTGGGGTGGGCATGGGTTGCCTCCTCTTATCGGAATGGGGTGCCGTCCGCCGTGAACACGTTCATGCGGTGGTACGCGCTGAACGGGATGTCGTATTCCGGCAGATACTGGCGGATCGCCCGGGTCAGGTATTCCGGACTCATGTTGTTGTTGCCTGCGGCGGTGGTGACCACGGCGACGACCTCGTTCTCGTGTTCGTTGATGGTCAGGTCGCGCATCAGGTCTTTCATATTGACGGTTTTCTCGCCGCGCTTGCTACGCTTTACGATCTCGACCACCGGGCGGCGGAACAGCCCGCGCACCGCGTCGGCAAAGCCGTTGGGTACTTTGCCCTCAAAGCCCCAGGTGATGCGGTACTGCGACCATTCGATCGCGCCGACCTTCATGCCGCCGTCCGCAAGCGGATAGATCTCGATCGCGCGCAGCCCCTCCGGAAACACGTCGTTGAGTGCTTCGACCGCGTTGATCGGCACAGACTCGGAGGTGATGTTGAAATCCAGGAATTCGCACTCGCCGGAATACCCAGTCGAGAGCGGCAGGGCCACCGATACATAGGCGTGCTGGTTGAACCCCTCGGTAAACCAGAGTGGCATCTGGCAGCGCGCCATCGCGCGCTGCATGGTGTGCATCAGATCGAGGTGGGAGATATACTTCGCCCGCCCCTCCTTAGCAAATTTCATTC
>DXDO01000102.1 GCA_019115425.1 Candidatus Agathobaculum merdigallinarum
GTATTCGTGTTCATACGCCGTGGGGTTGATCTCTTTGAGGTATTTCGCCTCATCAAGGAAGGTCTTGCCCAGCCATTTTTCCGGCACGCTGCGGTAGTCCGAATGGTTGACCAGACGCTTTTCCTTTGGCACCTCAATGTATCGGTTTGCCCAGTTGCTCTTGGTCTTGGGCGGGTTGAACGACTTGAAAATATAGGCCTTGTCGCCGCCGCGGATCGCGGACTGCTGGATGCTGCGGCATTCCTCGTCGCCCGCAAACTGGTCCAGTTCTTCGAACCAGACAATGCCGATATAGCCATGCACCGGCTTGACCGACTTAAGCTTGAGCGGATCGTCCGCGCCGCGGAACAGGATCTTCTGTCCGGTGGCTTTGCAGGTGATCTCCATCGGGCTGACCGTCGCCTCAAACTCGTCTGCCAGATCCAGAGCGCCAATCGCCCAAAGGATCTGCGCAAATACCGAGCCGCGCAGCGTGTTGCCTACCTTGCGCAGAACAAGCGCGTTCATATCCGGGTTGTTCTTGATGAGGTTGATGACTTCAAGGCTGATAAACGAGGACTTGGCCGAGCCGCGCCCGCCGTCCAGCACATACTCGGTGTGTGCGCCATCCAGCACATCCAGATGCACCCCGGCAAAGGACGGCGCAATCAGGCGGGCCGGGAGATCGAACGCCGCAGTCGCATTCTGTTCTGTCGGTTCATCCCCGTCGAACAGGCGGTAGCGCTTGCCCAGCAGCTCGGCCGCCTTGAGCCGGTCCTTGACCGCTGTGTTCTTGTCGGCCAGCTCCTGACAGCCGTCCCCGCAGAGCAGCGGCACCTCTTCGGTCATCTCTCCGCGCATGATAGCCGTCAGTGTCTCAACAACCTCGGTCGCATCCGCCGTGCGCTTGGACTTTATCTCCTGCATCCTACGGTCAATCTGCTGTTTGATATCAGGTTTTTCAAGGTTTTCCGGCCCGATCACATGCGCGGTTTTCTTGCTGTATCCCGCCCGGATCGCCGCTTGAGTCGCGTTCAGGTCGATGAGGTACTCATCAACGAATCGCTTCTGTTTTTCGGTGATGGTGCTCACCGCCTTTCTCTCAAATAAGCCCACAGCCGGGACGACTATGCGCCCCGCCACTTGAGCCGTCAGATAAATTCTGACCCGCACGATTTAGGACCTGCCGGAGTTGAACCGGCGATCCCCTGCTCCCATAAAAAATCAGGTGTAAGGCGCTTGCGGTCTATGTTTCACCCGCACGCGGCGGGGGGCAGCCGCGTATTGCACCTTACACCATGATGGTATCCTATTTTTATGGCCGCGAAGTATCATCTTCACGGAAAATCAAATTTTTTTGCCAGTAGCCTTATGAACTCTGCGTTCCAGCGTTTTGCAGTCGCTTCACCGATCGGGACCAGCAGCGCAGCGCCATACAATGTGTGCGAATTATCGAAATAGACACGCTGTATAATCTCGCGGCGCGCCCTCCCGCCCGGCATTCGCTGAATTTCCTCCAATGCCCACGAAACGCAATCTAAGCGGCGCTGCTCATGAGCGGTGAGTTCCTTGCCAGCCTTCCGCTTCCGCTCCAACGCCGGATACGACCGGATGATCCGCTTGGTGTACTCCCACCAGTCTTCGCGTTGTCTCACGCCCATACCTCCATTTCAAATACCGCTCGATCTCGGGCGAATAGTCAGCCATGCAGAATCTCCTCCGCTGGATACTTGAGCCAGTCCAGCATATTCATGAGTTCGTTATTTTTATCCCGTGCGATGCTTGAATCGTTATATCCGGCCACTTCGCACTTATCGATAAATTCTGCCAGCTCCTCATCGGTCATTCGTCGGATGCGGTCAGCGTTGGTCATCTCTCGCGGTTCAAAACAGTTTTTATGACCGCCCCGCCTGGATGAACCGACGCACTTTCCTTTGTCGTGCTTACAGTCACGGCATCGTAAAAACTCAGACATTACTGTCCTCCTCTCCCTCCGGCGGGCGGAGGTCAGGCGGCGCAGGAAGGGGCATCCAATACAGAATATCTAAGGCCATAAGCAATTCAAAACAATTAACGTTGTATCGCTGCCATTTCCCACGCTTGGTGATGTAAAACTCGCCGACAAATCCGCAGTCTGTAGCAAGCACTCGTTCCCCGGGTTCCGGCAGCCTCTCCTCCACGCTCACCCACTCGTTCGGCGGGGTGAGGGTGGGCGCTTCGTCAATGTACTGATCCACAGTCACCTGGATGTATAACGGCGCGTCCTTGATCGCTTCGGACAGTTTTTCTTTCAGCATCTCTGCGTCAATTGGTCTCATTGTTTATCCTCCTTCAAAACCCATCCAGCATCTCCTGCCGCCACTCCACGCCGATATAGTCGAGCACACGGCCCCAGCCATATTCCGTGCCGTCCGCATCCTTGCAGCAGTGCAGCATCCAGTACTCCCATTCCTTCGGGTTGCTCTCTCGCAGACGGTCGAAGCGGTGCGGCCGCTTTTCCAGATGGATGCCAAACCCGCACATCGAACAGCCGGTGCGCTGGGCCTTGGTCGTCCGCAGTGTCCCGTCCGGGTCGCGTACGATCTCGCCGTAGATCTCCGGTACCGGCACATCCAGCTCCAGTGCGAGCCGTAAAAGATCCTGTCGGTCAAAGATCGCGAACGGGCAGGAGCGGATCGTCGTCTTGCCCCAGTAGTTACAGCCGTGCATCATCAATGACTTCTGCCGGCGGCCGCCCTCGGACGCCATCAGGCCGAGGAACGGGACGCTGTTGTGCGCCTTTGCCCAGTCGTCCGCTGGTTTTTCCTTGAGGTAATAGCAGCACTTGGATGATACTTTGAACGGCGGGATTTTATAGTTAACCCCCTCATTCTCGTTCTCATAGCCGCCGAACAGCTCGAGCCACTTCTGCGCAAGCTGCATCCGCGTCCCGGTGCGAAAGCCGCCGTACTCTCCGGTCTCGCCGGTGATGATCGCGTGCCGGACTGTCGCGTTTTTCTCCGACGGGTTTTGGAGCAGCTCGATCTTGGAAGCGATCTCCTTGGACAGAACCGGGAAGCCGAATTCCTGAATGATTTGCGCCTTTCCCCACGGCCTGCCGTCCTCCCGCTTAGCAGGTTGCAGCCGCTCCACGCCGAGCTGCTTGTGCACGCGCTGGATGCTGATATCTTCCAGCCCGGAAACCGAGATCGCGGGCGAGTCAATACCGATGCTGCGCAGGAACAGCAACAGGGTGATGCTGTCCAGCCCGCCGACGGATACATGATAGTTCAACCCTTCCCGCGCGCAGTCATTGACAAACTCCCTCGCGCGCACCTCGGCATGGTTTTTCTTCGCTTCATAGGGCAGCAGCATGTACTGCCGGAACAACTCAATGTTTTCGGCCGTGTTTTCCTCCTGCATACGCTCGATGACGCTTTTCACACATCATCCCTCCCCAGCAGATCAAACAGCGTAGGCGCTTCCTGTTTTTCCTCTTCCGCCTTCAGGTATCCCACTGCATCGCGGAAATAGTCTGGGTTCAGCTCGCACATATACCCGCGCCGCCCGGCCTTCATTGCTTCCAGTGGCACGGTGCCCAGCCCGCCGAACGGGTCGAACACCAGATCGCCCGGATTGCTGTATCGGTTGATGATCCGGTCTACAATGTCCAGTTGGAGCGGGCAGACGTGCAGCTGCTCCCGCCGGCGGCTCTGGGTCGTGTTCAGCGTGCGCATGCGGTTGATGTCGTCCCACACGTCCATGTTCCACGAGCCCGGCGCCACCACCATGAAGGTGGCCGGCAGACGGCCGTCCTTGTCCAGCTCTTTGGCCAGCTTTACATGCTCCTCATACGAATACACCGTACCGCGGCTGTACTTGCGGTACAGCGCCTGCAGCTTCTTCACCGGCGCGGCCTGCAGTTCCGCCTTGGTCGGCAGGCGGTCGCCCGAGCTGCGCCAGTAACCGTGCGCGTCAATCTGCCACTGCGCCCGCGTGTATTCCTCCTTGCTCTTGGTGACCGGATCGTCCGCATAAGCCTTGCTATGGTCGGTCGGCAGCTTGCGGAACAGCAGGATATACTCCGGGCAGCCAACGCCCATCTTGGTGCCGTCCTTGCACTGCTCGCTCCAGCCGAGGCGGTAGGTCTGGTTGTTCTCGCGCACCACATCGGTTACGACCGTAATCATGCCGAAGTATGCAAACCCGTGCTTCATGTAATGCCGGATACACATTGCGTGGAACGGCTCCATGGTCGGCATGCCCATGCCGGTCGCGTTGCCGAACAGCACGCGGTCTTTGACATGGCATGCGAACACCCGGCCGGGCTTGAGGATGCGCAGCAGGTTGGGCGTCAGATAGTCCATCTGCTCGAAAAAGCGCTTAGTGTCCTCGTTGTGCCCGAAATCGTTATAGCTGGGCGTGTACTCATAATGGTTGGAAAACGGGATGGACGTGTGGATCAGGTCAACACTGTCCGTCTCCATCCGTGCCGTCTCCTCCACGCAATCATTATTCACGGCCGTAAAATGCTCTCCCTTGACTTCCACCCGATCAACTCCTATGCTTCTGGCCATCGCCGCCGCGGCATTCTGGTGCAGCCCATACTTGCGGATGATCTCGCCCATCTTGCGCTCCAGCTCGTCGTACCGCTTCCACTTCTCCATGAGCACGCGCAGGATCTCCTGCTCGCTCTCGGTGCAGATGATGTCGATGATCACCTGCTCGGTCTGCAAAAAGCGGTAGATGCGGTGGATGGCCTGTATAAAATCGTTGAATTCATAGTCAATGCCAACAAATATCGCCCGGTGGCAGTGCCGCTGGAAGTTGCAGCCCGAACCGGACAGTTCCTTCTTGGTCGCAAACAGCCGCGTCCTGCCCTCTGAGAACGCGATCACTCGCTTTTCGCGCTCGTCGTAGTCCATGTTGCCGTAGATGTCTACCACCTCCGGCATGGCCGTCTTGATCGCATGGCGCTCCGCCTCAAGGTCGTGCCACAGGATGAAGTGCGCATCCGGGTCGCTGTCCACGATCTCTTTTGCCTTGGCTACACGGGCAGCAATGCTGTCCCGCTTTTCCCGGGCCGCCTCGGACAGGCTGACCGCCGCATCGCGCATCAGCTTGACCTGTCCGTCGCGCTCGATCTCGTCGCCGTAGTGATCCTGCAAGATGTGCGTCCGCACGTCGAGCGGCGGCAGTGCATAGCCGGTATCGTCATAGCCGAGGTCGGACGGTTTGGACAGGAACAAGCCCCACGTCGATACCCACAGCCAGAATTCCTCCTCCTTGTGCGGGTACAGTGTTAGGTTGCCCGCCTTGGAGCTGTCCCGCTGGAAGAACCGGGTCAGCGCCTGTCCGGTGTCCATGACCTCAAGGAACCCGGCATAATGGATCAGCTCCTTGTACCGGTTCGGGCTGGGCGTTGCGGTCGCCACGAGCTTGAAGCGCACGCCCCGGAACTTGTCCAGAAACGT
>DXDO01000103.1 GCA_019115425.1 Candidatus Agathobaculum merdigallinarum
AGGAACAGAGTATTATGATAAAAGCAGCAATCATGGGGCACGGCACGGTCGGTTCGGGCGTATATGAGGTGTTCGAGATGAACGCCGAAAAGATCGCGCGCGTGGTCGGCGAGCCGGTCGAGGTCAAGTATGTGCTCGATCTGCGGGACTTTTCCGCGCTGCCCTACGGGCATAAATTTGTTTCCGACTTTTCCGTGATCGAAAACGACCCCGAGGTCACGGTTGTGGCCGAGGTTATGGGCGGCGTCGGCGCAGCGTATGAGTTCACCAAGCGCTGCCTGCTCGCGGGCAAGAGCGTGTGCACCTCCAACAAGGAGCTGGTCGCGACCCGCGGCGAGGAGCTGCTTAAAATCGCCGCGGAAAAGGGCGTCAACTACATGTTTGAGGCCTCGGTCGGCGGCGGCATCCCGATCATCCGCCCGATGCTCCAGTGTCTCGCTGCGAACGAGTTCAACGAGATCTGCGGCATCTTAAACGGTACCACCAACTATATCCTGACCCAGATGATCCACAACGGCGTCACCTTTGAGGATGCGCTGAAACAGGCGCAGCTCAACGGTTACGCGGAAAAAGACCCGACTGCGGACATCGAAGGCCATGACGCCTGCCGCAAGATCTGTATCTTGGCTGACCTCGCCTTTGGCGATAAGTTTGACCCGGACCAGGTCTCCTGCGAGGGCATCAGCAAGATCACGCTCGAGGACGTTGCCAACGCCGACAAGCTGGGCTGCGTGATTAAGCTGCTCGGCCGCACGGTGCGCAATGAGGACGGCACGGCTTACGCCTACGTCGCTCCGCACCTGATCCCTAAGGAAAACCTGCTCGCCTCGGTCGAGGACGTGTTCAACGCCATCATGGTCAACGGCAACGCGACCGGCGACGTGATGTTTTACGGCAAGGGCGCGGGCAAGCTCGCAACGGCTTCCGCGGTTGTCGCGGATATGCTGGACAGTATCGAGCACGCAGAGCACCGCCGCCGCATCGGTTGGGGCGACGGCTCGAAAAACCTGCTTCGCCCGCTGGATACGCTGCAAAGCGCGTGGTATGTCCGCTTCAAGGGCCCGCGCAAAACGCTCGAAGAGATTCTGCCGGTCGAAAGCATGACCGAGCCGGCCGAGGGTGTGCTGGTCGTGCGCACGAACAAGCTGTCCACTGCGGATATGCACGCTAAAATAGAACAGCTCAATGCTGCAGGCGAAGTGCGCGCGGCGATGCGTATACTGTAAGGGGAGGGAAAACGGAAAATGGTTCGTGTTACCGTCCCAGCGACGAGCGCCAACATGGGCTCGGGCTACGACAGCATCGGCATTGCGCTCGAGCTGTACAATGTGATCGATCTTGAAGAGAGCGACCGCATTGATATTTCGGATAAAAACGGTCAGTTCGTACCCACGGACGCGCGCAACCTGATCTATCAGTGCGCCAAGCGCGTGTACGACGAATGCGGCAAGCCGCTTTCCGGCCTCAGGATCGTGGAGGACTGCGCCATTCCGCAGACGCGCGGCCTGGGTTCGTCCTCGGCGTGCACGGTCGCGGGCATTTTGGGCGCAAATGCCCTGCTGGGTGATCCGCTCGACCTGCAGGCCGTGATCGACCTCGCGGCCACTATTGAGGGGCATCCGGACAATTCCACGCCCGCCATTCTGGGCGGTTTCTGTGTGGCGCTGCTGGAAAACGGCCACGTGCATCAGGTGCGCGTGCCTATGCACAGCGCGATCGACTTTATCGTATTTATTCCGGATTTTAAGCTGTCCACCGAAAAGGCGCGCGCGGCGCTGCCCAAAACCATCGCGCACCGTGACGCGGTGTACAATCTGGCGCGCGCGGCGCTGCTTGCTGGCAGCCTGACGACCGGCCAGCTGGAAAATCTGGATGTCGCGACCGGCGACTGCCTGCATCAGCCCTACCGCTTCAGCCTGATCGAAAACGGCGAGGACGTGGTGCGCGGCGCGAAGAAGCTGGGCGCACTGGGGGCATATATTTCGGGCGCAGGCCCGTCCATCGTTGCGATGGTTTACAAGGGGGACCGCGACTATCTGGCGCGCGCGCAGGCCATGTGTGCGGAAAAATATCCGCACTGGAAGGCCGTGCAGCTGCGTTGCGACGAGGTCGGCGCAACGGTCAAACGCATTTGAATCGAGACCGCTCTTGCGGTAGGCGATATAAGGAGGAAACGTAACAGATATGAGTCTTATTGTGCAAAAGTTCGGCGGCACTTCGGTTGCCGATACCGAGCGCCTGAAGAACGTTGCGGATATCGTGACCAAGACGGCGCAGGCAGGCAATCAGGTGGTGGTCGTTGTATCCGCGCAGGGCGACACGACCGACGATCTGATCGCAAAGGCGGCGGAGCTGAACGAGCACCCGTCCAAGCGTGAGATGGACGTTCTGCTGAACACCGGCGAGATGATCTCCATGTCGCTGCTCGCCATGGCGATCCAGAAACTCGGTTTTTCCGTGGTTTCGCTGACCGGCTGGCAGATCGGTCTGGAGACCAACAGCAATTATTCGGACGCACGCATCAAGCGCGTTTCGGCGGAGCGTCTGCGTGCCGAGCTGGATAACGGAAAGATCTGCATTGTGGCAGGCTTTCAGGGCATCAACAAGATGGGCGACGTGACTACCCTCGGCCGCGGCGGCTCGGATACGACTGCGGTCGCGATTGCGGCGACGCTCGGCGCCGACCTGTGTCAGATCTATACCGATGTGGACGGCGTTTACACCGCCGACCCGCGCATTGTGCCGAACGCCCGCAAGCTGGACGCCATCACCTATGACGAAATGCTGGAGCTGGCGTCGCTCGGCGCGCAGGTGCTGCACAATCGCTCGGTTGAGATGGCAAAGAAGTATAACGTAGACCTTGAGGTCGTTTCGAGCTTTACCCGCAACCCGGGTACCAAAGTCAAGGAGGGTTCTCACATGGAAAAAATGAATGTTTCGGGCGTCGCCCGCGACAATAACTGCGCGCGTGTCGCGATCATCAACGTGGCGGATACTCCGGGTACCGCGTTTAAGGTATTCTCGCTGATGGCCAAGCACAATGTAAACGTTGATATCATCCTGCAGTCGGTCGGCCGTGACAACAAGAAGTCCATTTCCTTCACCATCCGGCAGGATGACGCGGAGCGTGTCGGCCAGATCCTGCGCGACAATGCGGAAATGCTCGGCTTTGAGGATGTCTCCATCAGCACCAAGGTCGCCAAGGTGTCTATCGTAGGCGCGGGTATGGCGTCCTCTGCGGGCGTGGCATCCAAGATGTTTGAGGCGCTGGCGATGGCGGGCATCAACATCCGCATGATCTCCACCTCGGAAATCAAGATCTCGGTCCTCATCAATGAGGAGGACAGCGAGAAAGCGGTCAAGGCGATCCATGAAGAATTTTTTGGCGAGTAATATTTGTCAAAAAGATAACAAAGTCTGTTGACATAGACTTCAGACTTTGTTATAATATTGTCAATCGACAGGAAAGGAAGTCTATGGCATGAAAAAACTGTGGTGCTTGTTCCGGCGCCGTTCCGCGAATGGGACAGATAAGCTTTGCGTTGCGCTTTCCGAGACCGAGGGCCGTGTCCGCACCTGCCCCTACGCGTCTGAGGAAGAAGCCAAGGCGAAGTGCCCAGAATATGCTTTTAATAACCGCCACGAGGGCGAGGACGAAGGCATCGAGTAATTACTTAAGTGGAAAAGAGAAAAGCCCCGAAGGAAAAATCCTTTCGGGGCTTTTTCGCAAGATAAGGGCATGTCAACCGCCGGTTGACAAAAAGAAACGCCGGGTTGGTGGCGTTTTCGGGCGGAATGCGGCACACTGGAAGCAGAGAAAGGCAGGTGGTCGTTATGACGACAGGGGAGAAGATCGCAGCGCTGCGGCGCGAGAAGGGGCTCAGCCAGGAGGCACTGGGCGAGCAGCTCGGGCTGTCCCGGCAGGCAGTGAGCAAGTGGGAGGCCGATCAGGCGGTGCCCACAATGGATAACCTGATGGAGCTGAGTCGTCTGTTCGGCGTGCCGGTGGATACGCTGCTGCGGCCGGAGGAGGAACTGCCGGGTAGGGAGGCAGAGCCGCCGGAGGGCGTCAAGATATCTGCGGAAGGGCTGAAAATCTCCTATGCGCCAGTGCTGACGAAACGAACAAAGTGGTTTATCATCGCGGTCGCTGCGCTGATCTGTGTCAGCGTGATGGGCAATATCTATGCCATGAGCCGCATGCAGGGAATGCAGGCGCAGCTCGATGGCATGAGGGAGTATATGGCACAGCTTCCCACGATGCAGGCGATGCCGGATGAGGTAGGAAGCAGCACGGAAAACAAGTCGGATGATATTGCGGACGCTTCGCTGGATTTTTGCACCTTTGACGGACAACAGTATCTGATTTCTGTCAGTGCAATGCCCAAGTTGTACGATGAAGCCGAAAGTGCGCAGTTTGTACTGCGCACAAAATCAGGAAGCTCGTTTTATGATGTAAGCGCTACAACATATACTGGAGACTATTCAACCGTGCTGCGCACATCTGAGACAGACTGTTCAATATATCTTATGTTGACCAAGGGCGACCAGACGCGCAGCCTGCTGGTCGGTGAGTGCAAGGGGCTGGAGGTGCTGTCCGCGCTGGACGCTGAGGTATTTCCGGAATTTTCATGGTCGGGAGATACGCTGCATGCCTTTACTACCAATGTGGAGGTCAATATGCAGCCGACGCCCTGGGGCGAGCGGCCGACCAGTCCGGTCAGCGGCACGGCGGAGCTGCACATAAACGGGCAGACCGTAGAGAAACAGGATCTGACCTGCACAAATCGCGGCACAGCGGCGGAGGAACAGCAGATGTGGTTTTCCTGCCGGTTCGGCAGCTACAAAGCGGATGAGGAGCAGGACTGGGAGGTCTGGGTGCGGCTGACAGACAACTTTGGCAGGGAGCATCTGTTTATTGCAGGGTAAGGGAAAGGGCCGCCCCTACAGGCGACCCTTTTACTATTTCCTCGGCGTTTTCGCCGGCGCAAGCACATACACACGCGCCGCGCCCATTTTGTACAATAACTCTGCTGCGGCGGCAGCGGATGCGCCTGTTGTGATGATATCGTCCACCAGCACGACCGACCGGCCGAACAGGTCAGCCTTCCCGCGTGGCAGTAGTGCCCGCGCTGCGTTTCTCTGCCGCGCGGCGAAGTCTTTTTGCTCGGACTGCTTGGGTGTGAACGGCCGCTTGCGCAGGGTTGGCTGACACGGCAAATCGAATGCGGCGGCAATCGGTTTGGCGAGCAGCTCAGCCTGATTATAACCGCGCTCATGCAGCCGCTTGAAACCGATCGGCATGAAAGTGACCAGATCGGGCTTCCATTCCTCCAGTCGCTCTGCCAGCAGGGGAAGCGTCTGCGCGGCAAACCAGTCCGCGTAATGCTGCTTGTGATGGAATTTGAACCGCTGCATCGCCTGCCTGACCTTGCCGGTGTAATACAGCGCTGCGGCTGCACCGTCTGTGCCTGGCACAGAAACCGCTTCCTTGCAGCGGTATTTTTCGCGCACCTCGCGCGCACAGACGGCACAGATCATCGCCTTGCTGCCGTCCTCCGCCGGAATCGCCTCGCCGCACAGCACGCAGTTGTGCATAAACAGGACACCCATCGTACACCCTCCCAACAAAAAACGGCTGCTGCTGCGGCCGCTTTTCCATTTTTCGCGCCGCAGCGCCATTCAATCAGACCATTGCAGCGCGCTGTAATGGTCGTAAAAAGTTTCGCTTGTCGGAACTTTTTGCAGCTTTGGATGCATCCGCGCTCTGCGCGGTGCATCCTCTTCGACCGAAACTGTGGTTTCGGTCAAGGGCGTCAGCCCAGCAGCTTCTTCAGCCGCTCTGCCGCCTCCAGCGTGCGCTTCTGGTCGCCGAATGCGGTCAGGCGGAAGAAGCCGTCGCCGTTCTTGCCAAAGCCTGCGCCCGGGGTGCCGACCACATTGGCGTTTTCGAGCAGATAATCGAAGAACTCCCACGAGCCCATGCCGTTCGGGCACTTGAGCCACAGGTACGGGCTGGACTTGCCGCCCGTATACCAGATGCCGAGCGAATCGAGCGTCTCCGCGAGTACCTTGGCGTTCTGCTTGTAGTAGCCGAGGGTCTCCTTGATCTGCTTCATGCCGTCCTCGGTGAAGCAGGCCGCAGCACCCTTCTGTACGATATAGGGCACGCCGTTGAACTTGGTGGTCTGGCGGCGCAGCCACATCTTGTTGAGCTTGCCGTCCATCAGCGCCTGCGGGACAACCGTCCAGCCGCAGCGCGTGCCGGTGAAGCCCGCCATCTTGGA
>DXDO01000104.1 GCA_019115425.1 Candidatus Agathobaculum merdigallinarum
GAAATTCCTGCAAAATGTAGTAATTCACAAAGGAATCTACATCCAGCTCGCTTTCGTAGTCATACAGGCCGGCCACCATGTCGGAGGAATACAGGCCGCGCTCGATCCGGCTGATGTCCTGCTGGATATAATCCACCACCTCTTCGGTTAAATATTCTGCTTGAGGATACAGAATATAAAACCCAGTCCGCCGCACCTCGTCGAATTCGGTCTGATAGGTGTACCACGTATAGTTTTTCAGGAAGATTTCGTCTGCGTTTACAGGGGCGCCGTCCGTCAAAACCGCATCCATTTGCAGCATATAGCTGGTAGCTGCGGCCCCGGGCTCATGATCGCTCAGATCGACCCTGTATTCATCCTCTTTGATGGTTTCCATCAGGACGTAGACACCCTGATACGTTCCGTTCAGAATCACCTCGCAGAATCGGACGTTCGGCGCATAGCCCATGATTTCGGCGGAAATATTCAGCCACATATAATTCCGGAGCAATGTTTTGTCCAGAAAGGGGCCGTGCAGCGCCCAGTCGTTGTCAGGGTTCATGCCCAGAAGCGGCAGCGCCCGGCTGTCTGCGGCCGCCTTGTCTTGAACCAGTTTGATGCGGTAATTCTTTTTGGGAAAATCACGCGAACTGTTTCCGCGGATACGGAACAGCGCCTGTGCGCTTTGATCCGCAGGGTCGGAAGCATGGTGCCACACCCCTTCTGTTTCCACGGTCTCAATGGTCACCAGTATTTCGCTTGCGCCCGTTTCGGTGGTGGTGTAGCCGAGTATGGTTTCTGCGGTTTCCTCCGAGCGTATCGGCTCCCCGGGGATTTCCTGGCCGTTGGTATCGATGCGGATCAGCGGCAGGTGCGTACACAGCTCGCTGCCGTCGCAGGTGCAGCTTTCCGCTGGCAGCTGGTAGCTGCGGTGCTGATGGATCCGGTTCTCCACATTGTTCTGATCCGCCGCTGTGGCCGCAAAAGAGCAGAGGAGCATCAATGCCATCATGGCAAGTCCGATGATCTTATACCGCTTATACCGCATGGCGCCCTCCTCTTTTTGCGTTGCTGTCCGAGCAGGTCAGCTGCTGACTTCGTCGCTCTGCATGACGATGTTGAAATATTCGATATTGCCGATCTCATAGATCATATCCGTAAGGGTTTTCCCTCCGGCGGCGTTTTGCCGGTTGAGAAATTTACTGTTGAGTTCGTAAATAAATTCAATGCTGGTTTCTGTAGTGTTTTTGACCCGAAGTATCGCTTTGCGTGAAAGCTGCTGGAAAATCAGCGCTTCGATCTTTTCCTCGTTCACACGCGCCGACCGGATCACGAGCAGGGCACGGTTATCGTTCCGAATCCGGCCGAACAGGAGCAGCACCAAAAATACCGCGGCACTGCCCGCCCCAGCGACCAGATAGTCGCCCGCGCCGCAGCAGATACCTACCACGATGGCCCAGAATATATAGATCGTGTCGCGCGAATCCTTGATCGCGGTTCGAAAACGAACGATAGACAGCGCGCCTACCATGCCGAGCGACAACGCGATGTTGTTGCCGATCACGATCATAACCGTAGTGGTGATGACCGTCAGCGCCACCAGGGATACATTGAATTTTCGGCTGTATATACTCCCGCTGTGGGACAGATGGTAGGAAAGAAAAATAAACCCGCCGATCACGACTGAGATCGCAAGCCGCAGAAGAATGGATTCCGCGGTCAGCTCTCCGGTGGATTCCAGCAGCTGCATCAAATATTCTCTCATGGTTCAGGCCCTCCCGTTAACTTGTTTTCGCCCGCTGTTTAGGGCGGAAGGCGATTTTTACTCTGATTTTCGGTGCGGCAGGTCGGCCGCAGCTGGCGTTTTGACCAAGGCAGGGGAGTCCGACCCAGCCTGCTCCGACAGACATGGTGGTCACATTCATGCGGGAGAACAACGCCGTTTAGACCACTTTACCTTGAATTTGCATGAAACCGAGTATTTGGTTTATATGGCAATAGGAGCTAAAAATATTCGAAAAAGCGGCATATTTATTATTTATTTTAGCATAAATGCGTTGAAGTTACAATACCGACATGCGCTGGGAAGAGAGGGGATTACGAGCATTGAATAATTTTTAGAATGGAATTGCAATTTATGTGAAAATATCGTAAACTAGTAAGGTGAATGTCGCACTATGCAATGAAAAAGAGAAAAGAGAGTGATATTGATGAACCCTATCCTCGAAAGCATCGACTCCGTGATCACGACGATCAGCGGCGTGCTGTACATGCCGTGGGTGCCTGCGCTGCTGTTGGCGGCGGGCCTGATCTTCACGTTCCGGAGTAAGTTTATCCAGGTGCGCCTGCTGCGCGAGACCTTCCGCGTGCTGTCTGAAAAGCCCAAGACCGAGGGCGGCGTATCCTCGTTCGGCGCTTTGATGGTATCCACGGCATCCCGTGTCGGCACCGGCAACATCGTCGGCGTATCGACCGCGATCTGCCTTGGCGGTTACGGCGCGGTGTTCTGGATGTGGATCACCGCCATCCTCGGCGGCGCGTCCGCGTTTGTCGAGTCCACGCTGGCGCAGATCTACAAGCGCCGCGACAAGGATGGATCGAGCTACGGCGGCCCGTCCTACTATATCGAGACCGCGCTGCATCAGCGCTGGCTGGGCGTTATTTTCGCCATCATCATTATCCTGACCTATGCGGTGGGCTATAATATGCTCGCGTCGTATAACCTTCAGTCGGCGTTTGCCGGTTTCTCGTTCTACGGCAGCAGCACGCCTATGATCATCGGCATCATCCTTGCGGTGCTGTTTGCATTATGCGTCATGGGCGGCGCGAAGCGGCTGACCAAGATCACCGGCGCGCTGGTCCCGATCATGGGCGTTATCTATGTTGCGATCGCGCTGTTCGTTATCCTGACCCACCTCAATCTGGTGCCCACGGTATTCGGCAACATCTTCTCCAGTGCGTTCGACTTTCAGGCGATTTTCGGCGGTTTTGCCGGTTCGTGCATGATGGAAGGCATCAAGCGCGGCCTGTATTCCAATGAAGCCGGTATGGGCTCCGCGCCGAATGCAGCGGCTACTGCGGACGTGTCGCATCCGGTCAAGCAGGGCCTTGTGCAGATGCTGTCCGTATTCATCGACACGCTGCTGATCTGCTCTGCCACAGCGCTGATGTGCCTGTGCTCGGGCGTTGCGCCGACGGCGGAAATGGCGGGTGCGCCCTATGTTCAGTCGGCGATGCAGAACGCGCTGGGCGACTTCGGTCCGATCTTTATTGCGGTGTCGATGGCGCTGTTTGCATTCACCACGCTGATCGGCAACTACTATTACTGCGAAGGCTGCATGCGCTTTATCTTTAAGCGCACCCCGAGCAAAACCTTCCTGACCGTATTCCGCATCATTGCGGCGATCATCGTGATGCTGGGCGCGGTCATCAGCATGCAGCTCGCGTGGGATACCGCGGACCTGTTCCAGGCACTGATGGTTGTCATTAACGTTCCGGTCATCCTGATCCTGAGCCGTCCGGCTCTGGCGGCGCTGAAAGATTACGTCGATCAGCGCAAGGCGGGCAAGGAGCCTGTATTCAAGGCGTCCTCCATCGATTTGAAGGATAAGACCGATTTCTGGAACTGATTGCGCTTTCCGGCCGGATAGCGGCGGGAAATGCAGCGCCCCGCGCGGCAAATGCTGCCGCGCGGGGCGCTTTTTCGCAGGCAGGAAGGCATTATGCGCGGTGGATCGGCGCTTTCTTCCTGCGGAAGATGATATGCCATCGCATCAATGATACGAGAGATTTTTGGAGGTGGATTGTATGCACAGCCATTGCGGCACACGCATCATTTTGGTGATCGACGGACAGGGCGGCGGCGTGGGCAGCCAGCTGATCCGGCTACTTCTGCCGCGCCTGCCCGCGGACTGCGAACTGCTTGCGGTGGGCACAAACGCGCTGGCTACAGGCGCTATGCTTCGGGCGGGGGCGGCGCAGGGGGCGACGGGGGAAAACGCCGTCCGGTATAACGCGTCGCGCGCCGACCTGATCCTCGGTCCGATCGGCATCCTGATGGCAAACGGTATTTTGGGCGAGGTTTCGCCGGAGATGGCGTCGGCGGTTTCGGGCGCGCCCGCGCCGAAGGTGCTGATTCCAACGTCTACCTGCGGGATTCATGTGGCTGGTGTGGAGAACTGCCGGTTGGAGGAATATCTGCGCAGAGCGGCGGAGACTGCCGTTCATATCCTTTCCGCGTGAAGCGGGATTATGAAGTGCCCAGCGGAAAAGCGCGCTGCGGGCTGCCTGTTT